>NZ_JBANFK010000005.1:0-259243 GCF_037861105.1 Rhizorhabdus argentea | reverse complement strand
GGTGGAGCAGCCCGGTAGCTCGTCAGGCTCATAACCTGAAGGTCACAGGTTCAAATCCTGTCCCCGCAACCAAATCAATCCAACACACACGCACAGCCCGCTCGGCACCCGCCGCGCGGGCCGCTTGCGTCGCAGCATCAGAGATTTTCTCGCGGTCGTTGCGAGCAAAGCTGGATTGGGGGAAACGGTCCAGCTCAAGCGCACGTGCAATCCCGTGGCGGGCCATGTTGAACCTTGTCCGCCCAGCCGAGAGGCTGTCCGTAAGCACGTCCTTATGTGCGGCTTTGGGGACTTTCCGGGCACACCGGATGCCACGGCAAGCGGGGACTTGCCGAAGATTACCGCTGCCGTTGCCGTCCCTCGTTGGTGTTCAGATGGCGCGGAATGAGCAACGCTCATAACCATTTTTAGAATAATCGTTTGAGTTGGGCGCGCCCTCATACTCTCATGAACGTTCCAAGGCACTTTTTCGGAGGGGTGTAGAAATGTCCTCGAGACTTCACCACACGTCGGGAAGCTGCGCGCTGGTCGATTTTTGGGCATTAGAAAAATGAGGCAGCCGGCGTGTGGAAGGATCCGACCATGAAGGTTTCGGAGGCGGACCCGACCCCTTCAAGGAACAGGGCGGTCGACGTGGATCCGGTCTCGGCAAGCTCTGCGGTATTCGCGCCACAGCCGAGCCTCGAAGGCGCGTTCTACGCCCTGACGATATTGTGTGTCGTGACCTTGCTGTCGCAACCGGACCGGAACCTTACGCCGCTGATCATCACGCCCTTAAAGGCCGAGTTCGGTATCAGCGACACGCAATTCGGACTGCTGCACGGCTACGGTTTTGCACTTACCTATGCCGTGTTCGGGATTCCCTTCGGGCGGCTCGTCGACCGCCGTAACCGGCGCAACATCATCCTGATCGGTCTGGCCGCCTGGAGTGCGCTCACGGCGCTGTCCGGATTGGTGGCAAGCTACGAGCAGTTGTTTGTGCTTCGTATCGGTGTCGGGATCGGCGAGCGGTGCTTGCCCCTGCCGCCTATTCACTTCTTGTCGATTATTTCGAGCCGGGGAAGCGGGGTCGCGCCGTCAGCATTTACTATATGCCTATGGCGGTTGGCTATGGTGGGTCGCTGATGCTGGGCGCTGTCCTGCTCCGCCTGTTGCCGCTTGCGGGCCTGGACCTTCCAGGGCTGGTGGCCCTCGGCCCGTGGCGCCTCCTATTCCTATGCGCCGGACTGCCGGGCTTTATGGCGTGCATGCTGGTCTTTACGCCGAAGGAGCCCGAGCGGCGTGGCGCCGTCAAAGGAGATCGCGTCTCGGTTCGAGACTTTCTGGCCTATCTCTGGGCGCACAAGGCGCTCCTTGGCCGTATCTCCATTGCCAGTACATTGATACCGACAGCGACCTATGTCGTGACATCATGGATGCCCGTCCTGATGGAGCGGCATTTCGGTCTTGCCCCAGCCAGCATCGCATTCTGCTTTTTCGGCTTGAACGCGCGCACATATGCTCGACTGGCAGTTCAATGAAGTGTCGCGCTGGATCAGTCCCAATCAAAACTGCCAATATCCTGAGAGGGGTGCCCAAATGAACGGCAACGCGATATTTGATCCGAGATCTCTCATGGATTCGGCTGTTTGCGATCCTTGTGTCCTTGATCCTGATTTTCCGTTTGAACAGTTCGTCACCCATTTCATCAGCCAGGGCTCAGTCGTCCATGCGACGGTCTGGATAGCGCAAGGACGGGAGCCAAAAGGAACTGTCATCCTGACCCCGCAGATGTTCGGCGGCGATCGGCTGGAAAGCGTCATCATTCCGCTGATGACGGCCGGGATCAACGTGATGACCTTTCATCCGCGGGGCATGTGGGACAATCAGCACATTTACACGCTAACCGGTGCGATCGATGATCTGCTCGCGGCTGCTGCCTATGTCCGCTCAACCGCCAAGGGCGACATCAGGACGCCGGCAGGTAATGCGTGGCGGACCGATACCGCCCGGATCGCCGTTATGGGGCTGAGCGGCGGGGGCGGTACTGTGAGCATCTCCGCCTGCGCTGAGGATCCGCTGATCCAGTCGGTCATCGCGGTGGCGCCGGCGAACAAGTCCGCTCCGCTGCCCCCCGAAATGATAGCCGGCCTCGAGCCGGTGAAGGCCCGGACTGCCGGCCGGATCGACGTCGTGGCCACGATGAACGCCATGACGCCCGCTGAAAACGATCGCATGAGTCCCATTGTTCAAGCGCCGCGCCTCGTCGAGAAAAACATCCTCCTCGTGGGCGCAATGCGCGACGTCGTTTCGCCGCTCGAAATAGCCCACAGGCCGATTGCGCAGGCGATGCGCGATGCCGGGGTGCGAGCGTTCGACGAAGTGATCCTCGACACTGATCACAGTTTTCTTACCAAGCGCATCGCACTAGCCCGACTGATGATCGAATGGCTGCGGAAAAGAGGAGGATTTTAGCAGAATTGCACCCAGGGAAATTCCGCCGATGGCTTATCTTAGTAAGATGTGTTCAGATCATCGGCGCAAGGTGAACGAATGTGTAGAACTAGAAGCGTAAATGTGCGAGAGTTAGCGTTGAGAGCGTCTTGTTGATTGATCTGATGAGTGATTAGATAAACATATCGGTCTGTCATTGTATAATAAGGGAGGATTATCATGATTACATCTACCTTAAGATCGACTCTTCTCCTTACGTCTGCACTTGCTATTGCGGTGCCAACTGTCGCCGAAGCGCAAGCTCGCAGCAATGCGCGCGTCTCCGCAGATGCCGGCGACATCATCGTCACCGCGCGCAAGCGCGACGAGACGTCGATAGCGGTCCCCGTGGTGCTGACGGCGGTCAGTGGAGCGGAACTTGAGCGGCGCGGGATCAGCAGCGCCGACGCGGTTGCCCAGCTGGTTCCCGGCCTGACGATATTGGGATCTGGCGGAGCCGCCCAGGGCGGCACCATCGCGTTGCGCGGCGTATCGGGGCCCGACACTAATCCGCTCGGCGATCAGGCGGTGTCGTTCAACATCGACGGCGTCCAGGTGGCGAAGTCCACCGTTCGCCGCCTAGCTTTCATGGATCTCCAGCAGGTCGAGATTCTCAAGGGGCCGCAGTCGCTGTTCTTCGGAAAGAACAGTCCGGGCGGCATCATCTCGATACGCACCGCCGATCCGACATCGCAATTGGCTGCCAAGGCATCGCTGGGCTATGAGTTCAACGCCCACGAATGGCGCGGCGAAGGCTTTGTTTCCGGCCCGCTGACCGACACGCTCGGCGCGCGTCTGGCCTTCTATGGTTCGCACCTCCGCGGCTGGGTGAAGAACGACACCCCTGCGGGCAACATTGACCCGCCCTTCCACCGCTTCGGTCCACGCAGTCGTGAAATCGCTATGCGTGGCACGTTGAAGTTCGAGCCGACCGATGCATTCACCGCGCGTCTCAAGCTTTCCTATGGGAAGGTCAAGGGCGCGGGCCCTGCGGAGAATACGCAGATCGTCAACTGCCCCTTTGGAACGACCCAGCTCGTCGGAGTGGTCAGCGACTGCAAAGCCAACAATCATATCGAACGCACTGACAATATCAGCACCGCTTTCACGCCATATGAGCCGGCGTTCGGCGACGGCCGCACTCGGGCGGAGCAGGAGCAAATCCTCGCCGGGCTGGAACTGAACTACGCGCTCAGCGATTCGCTCGACCTGACGTCGGTGACGGGTTTCTACAAGACCAAGTTTGCGGCCGTCGACCATTTTGCGCGCTATCCTGTCGTGCCAATCCTGCAGTTCGGGTTCAGCTTTGGTCTGCCGGCGCTCGCGTCCTACTTTTTTTACAACAATAGGGAGATTTCGCAGGAAATTCGTCTGAACAGCAGCTTTGACGGGCCATTGAATTTCACCGTCGGCGGGATCTACTCGGACACGCGGTCCTCGAACGGGCAGCATGCCTTTATAAACCAGACCAATCCGGTCGAGATATCTCAATTTTACGTCCTCCAGAATGGCACCGCCTATTCAGCGTTTGCCCAGGCTCGCTTCGACGTGACCCCGCAGCTCGAACTGTCGGCGGGCGGACGCTATTCGCACGAAAAGAAGAGTCTGCCCCTGTTCCTCTTGGATTTGACCGGTTCGCGCACCAATCCGATGGTGCCTTTCGCGACACCGGTGGTCCAGGCTTCGTTCAACAATTTCTCGCCCGAACTCACTGCTACCTACCGGCCCACAGACAAGCTGACCCTGTTCGGATCGTATAAACGCGGTTTTCTATCGGGGGGTTTCAATGGCAGCGGGGGGGCTGCGGGCCTTCCACTCGATTATGGCCCGCAGAAGATCAAGGGCTTCGAAGGCGGTGTGAAAGCATTGTTGCTTGATGGCGCGCTGCGCACCAATCTGTCGGTCTTCAATTATAAAGTGACCGGCCTCCAGATTACCGCTTTCAGTGGTGCCATTGGCTCGATTCGGAACGCCGGCGGCGTGCGGACCAAGGGCATCGAGTTCGACATGAACTACCGCACCCCGATCGAAGGACTGACCCTGAGAGGCGCCCTCAGTTATAATAAGGCAAATTATCTTAGCTATTTCGGGCCATGCTGGCGGGGTCAGTCGCAGGCGCAGGGCTGCAATTTCCTGGCGCTTGGAAACGGCATTTCCCGCCCGATCCTGCCAGGCGAGATCGGCAACAATCAGAATCTGGCCGGGCGGCAACTCATCAATGCGCCCGAATGGGCGGGGAATGCGGGCGCAAGCTACGAAACCCCGCTTGGCTCGGCGTTGAAGCTCGGCCTGTCCGCCGACGTCACCTTCGCCGGCAGCGCGCCGACCGACGCCGGCCTGACCCCGGCGCTGATCTCGCCCAAGCACGCTCTCGTCGATGCCACCGCGCGCATTGCCGACGCTGGGGACGCCTGGGAAGTGGCGCTGATCGGTCGCAATCTGACCAACGACTTCTACTGGGCGGGCGGACAGCAGTTGCAGTTCACTGGAGGCGCCTCCGGCACCGTCGCCGGCGGCCCACCGGCAGACGGTTACGCCAACCTCAACCGGGCGAGGGAAATCATGCTTCGCCTTACCGTTGCCTTCGGGCAATAATAATCGGCGCGGGATTGGGCGTCATGCGGATCCCGGTATCCAAGTTTGGATACCGGGATCCTACCGTGGG
The DNA here is from genome assembly GCF_037861105.1 of Rhizorhabdus argentea. Classification (NCBI taxonomy): domain Bacteria; kingdom Pseudomonadati; phylum Pseudomonadota; class Alphaproteobacteria; order Sphingomonadales; family Rhizorhabdaceae; genus Rhizorhabdus; species Rhizorhabdus argentea. The sequence goes on along the minus strand of NZ_JBANFK010000005.1, from coordinate 254,106 downwards.
CGACGGCTACCCAGGCGAGAAAGGCTGGGCAACGATGCTGGTCTGAAGATTGTTTGGGACCGGCTCAAGCTTCAGTTTTAGTTGATTTGGACATGCAGCGGCTGTCGCCATCATGTGACCGCCCTGGTCGCCTGCGCCTGTTTCGACGGTCCGATCATGCTGTGCCCGATGTTGAGATCGCTGTTCAACCTGCCATTCAAAGCTTCGGTTGCAGGCGCTCCGTCAACTGACCCAGAAAATCCACGACCGCGCGTATTCTGGGTGTTTTCTGAAGATCTGCGTGGAGCACGAGCCAGTAGCTGCGGATGGCGACGATCTCGTCGGCAAGCACGCGCACGAGGCGCGTGTCACTCTCGGCAGCGAGCCTATGGAGAACTCCCAGGCCGATGCCCGCCGCCACCGCTGCCTGCTGCGCCGCACTGGAGCTGGAGCGGAAGACGATCGGCGCGCCGAGCGCCACCTGGTCAAGCGCGTTGATCTCGGGATAGTCCAGCAATTCATCAATGTAGGATACGAACCCATGTCGTCCGATCGCAGCCGATCCGCCGATGGGGCCATGTTCATCCAGATAAGCGCGCGAGCCATACACGCCGAGACGATAGTCGGTCAGTTTGCGCGCGATCAGGCGTCCGCGCGGCGGCGGACGGAGCGTCACCGCGATGTCGGCCTCGCGCTTGGACAGGCTGATCGATCGGCTCTCGGGAGCCAGTTCCAGCGTCAGGTGGGGATGGAGCGCGCTTAATTCGGCGATGTGGGGGGCGACCAGGCAGGTCCCGAAGATTTCGGGCGTCGCGAGGCGGACGGTGCCGCTTACCTCGTCATCTCGACCGGCGACGCTGGCGGCCGCTGTGATGAGCGCGCTTTCCACCTGCTCCGCATGAGGCACCAGGGCGACCGCTGCCCCGGTCGGCGCGAGCCCGCGAGGAGAGCGGTCGAACAGTCGCGCGCCCAGTGCCTGTTCCAGGGCTGAAAGGCGGCGCGAGACGGTGCTGTGATCAAGGCCCAGCCGCCGCGCGGCGGCGAGCATGTTGCCCGTCCGCACGATTGCGAGAAAGGCTCGGAGCTGATCAGATTCGAGCATCGGGATTCCTGCACAACGAATCGGCATCCATAGGCCTGTAGATGCAAGATGCGACGCGCTATAGCTATAGCCGCGCTTTACAACCAGCGCGAGAGGAGCAGGCTCCATGCGCAACGTGACTCACTTTATCGGTGGCAAGCCCGCGCCCTTGTCGGGCGCGCGAACCGGCGACATCTATGATCCCTCGATCGGCCAGGTGCAGGCGCGTGTGGATCTCGCCGACGCTGGCCATCTTGCCCGCGCGGTCGAGAACGCCAAGGCAGCCCAGATTGGCTGGGCGGCGATGAATCCGCAGCGCCGCGCCCGCGTGATGTTCCGCTACAAGGAACTGATCGAGCAGAACATGGACGCTCTCGCTCGCCTGCTCTCGTCCGAGCATGGCAAGGTGATTGCCGACTCGAAGGGGGATATCCAGCGCGGGCTCGAAGTGGTCGAATTCGCCTGCGGCATCCCCCATCTGCTGAAGGGCGAATATACCGAGGGCGCGGGACCCGGTATCGATGTGTATTCGATGCGCCAGCCGCTTGGCGTCTGCGCCGGTATCACCCCGTTCAATTTCCCAGCGATGATTCCGTTGTGGATGGCGGCCCCCGCGATCGCCTGCGGCAATGCCTTCATCCTTAAGCCCTCGGAGCGGGATCCCTCCGTGCCGGTGCGTCTTGCCGAACTGGCGCTCGAGGCCGGGCTGCCCGAAGGCATTCTCAATGTCGTGCATGGCGACAAGGAGATCGTCGACGCGATTCTCGACCATCCCGACATCAAGGCGGTGAGCTTCGTCGGTTCATCCGACATCGCGCAATATGTCTATGGTCGGGGAGCGACCAACGGCAAGCGCATGCAATGCATGGGCGGCGCCAAGAATCACGGCATCGTTCTGCCCGACGCCGATCTCGACCAGGCTGTCGCGGACATCATCGGCGCGGCCTATGGCTCGGCGGGCGAGCGCTGCATGGCATTGCCGGTGATTACCCCAGTGGGGGAGGCGACGGCCGAAGCTCTCCGCAAGCGTCTGGTCAAGGAAATCGCGGCGCTCCGCGTGGGCATCGCGACCGATCCGGATGCGCATTACGGCCCCGTGGTCGGTGCCCAGCACAAGGCGCGGATCGAGAATTATATCCAGATGGCCGCCGACGAGGGTGCCGAGATCGTTGTCGACGGTCGCGGATTCTCGCTACAGGGCTATGAGGAGGGCTATTTTCTGGCGCCCACGCTGATCGATCACGTCACGCCCGGGATGAAGAGCTATCAGGAAGAGATTTTCGGCCCGGTGCTTCAGATCCTGCGCGCGGAGACGTTCGAGGAGGCGCTGAGCTATCCCTCCAAGCACCAATATGGCAACGGTGTCTCGATCTTCACGCGGAACGGCGATTTTGCGCGCAAGTTCGCGAGCAATGTCGAAGTGGGTATGATCGGGATCAACGTGCCTATCCCCGTGCCGGTCGCCTATCACAGCTTCGGCGGCTGGAAGCGCTCGGGCTTCGGCGATCTCGACCAGTACGGCATGGACGGTGTGCGTTTCTACACCCGCACCAAGAAGGTGACCCAACGCTGGCCGTCAGGCGGGGCGGTCGTCGATCAGAGCTTCGTCATCCCGACGATGGGCTGACGAAGGTCATCCAGGGCCTGGACCATGCGGGCCAGCCAAGCGTGCATCGCGCCTTGACGGCCGGCCCGTGCAAGGCGCAACACCCTGCATGATCCGTCCCACATCATGGAAAATCCACCAGATAGCGGGCGTCGGCAGCGCCGCGGGCCTCGCCGCTCTCGTCCTGTGGCCAATTTATGCCGGCTGGCCGGAAATCGCCGCGCTGCCCTTCATCGTCGTGCTGGCGGTCGCAGCCGCGTGCGGCTGTGCGATGTTGTGGATAACCGTCCAGGACCTGGGGCGACGGCCCACACGGGGAAACCGGCTGCGGCCGATCCGGACGTTCGACGTCTTGCTGGGCCTTGCCTTTGCGATCCCCAGCCTGATGGAACTGCGCGCGATCGTGCCCGGCAGTCTCGCCCAACTCGGCCTGTGGTGAGGATGGTCAACCCGCTGGCGTTCGCTCCGCCTGCGATACCGCATCCGCCGCGCGCAGCGCCGCGACGATCTTCATGAGGTGCTGAACGTCATGCACTTCGATCGTGACGTCATAGGTGTGGAAGGCGGCATCGCGGTGCGAGAGCGACAGGTTGACGATGTTCGCCTGATGCGCACCCAATATGCCTGACATGATCCCGAGCGCACCCGGTTCGTTCTTGACGATCACATTGAGCTTGGCGGTGCCGCCATCGGAGCCGTCGCCCCAGGCAAGATCGACCCAGTCGGCATCCTGGCTCTGGGCCAGCTTACCGCAATCGATCGTATGAACCTCGACCGGCTCGTCTGGCCGTCGGATACCGATGATCCGGTCGCCTGGCACCGGATTGCAGCAGCCGGCGAGCTGGAACGCGACGCCCGGCGTCAGCCCCTTCATCGAGATCGCCTCGCGCTGGGCGGCTTCCTTGCGCTTGACGCCCGCTTTTTCGGCGCTGCCCGGCATTAGCGCGTCCATCACCGTGGCGTCGTCGACCAGTTTGCGGGCGATCGCTTCCATCAGCGCATCCTCGTCCGGCAGCTTGAGGCGCTTGAGCGCTTCGGGCTGGGCCTCTGGCCCCAGCTGGGCGGGGATGCGCTTGACGATCTCATCGTAGAATTTGCGGCCCAGCGCGATCGTTTCCTCACGCTCCTTCTGCCGCACGGAGCGCCGGATCGACGAGCGCGCCTTGCCGGTGAATGCGAAGGTCAGCCATTCGACCTGCGGCTCCTGCGCCTTCGAACGCAATATCTGAACCTGGTCGCCATTCTCGATCGGCGTCCTGAGCGGCACCACCCGCCCATTGACCTTGGCGCCCACCGTCGTGTCCCCGACGTCGGTATGGACGGCATAAGCGAAGTCGATCGCCGTCGAACCCTTGGGCAGCTGGATCAGCTCGCCGGTGGGGCTGAAGGCGAAGATACGATCCTGGTACATTGCCATCTTGGTGTGCTCGAGCAGCTCCTCCGGATTGCCGGCATGCTCCAGAATGTCGACGAGGTCGCGGATCCAGCTATGGCTGCTGGCTTCGCGCGAAGGCTTGCCCTGCTTGTAGGCCCAGTGGGCGGCGAGACCATATTCGGCCTGCGCGTGCATCTCGCGGGTACGGATCTGCACTTCGATCCTCATCTTCTCCGAGTGGATCACCGAGGTGTGGAGCGACCGATAGCCATTGCGCTTGGGGGTGGACACATAGTCCTTGAAGCGGCCGGGGACCATCGGCCAGCGCCGGTGCAAAACACCTAGCGCCTTGTAGCAGCTATCGATGTCGTCGACGATCACACGGAACGCCATCACGTCGGACAGCTGCTCGAAGCTGATGTGCCGCTCGGCCATCTTCTTCCAGATCGAATAAGGATGCTTCTCACGGCCCTGGATATCGGCCTGGATACCGGCCCGGCTCAATTGCAGCCGCAGCCCCGAACTGATCCGCGAGATGATATCGCCGCCACCTTCATGCAGTTGGTGGAGCCGCTTGGTGATCGAGGTATAGGCATCGGGTTCGAGCTGCTGGAACGCCAGCGTCTGCATTTCACGCATGAACTCGTACATGCCGATCCGCTCGGCCAGCGGCGCGTAGATATCCATCGTCTCGCGCGCAATGCGCCGCCGCTTCACTTCGGAGCCGATATGGTGAAGCGTCCGCATATTGTGCAGCCGATCGGCCAGTTTGACCAGCAGCACGCGTATATCGCTCGACATGGCGAGCAGGAACTTGCGCAGATTCTCCGCCGCGCGTTCATTCTCGGTCTGGGCTTCGATCTTCGACAGCTTGGTGACGCCGTCCACCAGCCGCGCCACCGACGGTCCGAAGCTCTTCTCGATCTGCTCGGCGGTTGCGACTGTGTCCTCGATGGTGTCATGGAGGATGGCGGTCGCGATTGTCTCGTCGTCGAGCTGAAGGTCGGTCAATATGCCCGCCACTTCGATCGGGTGGCTGAAATAGGGATCGCCGCTGGCGCGCTTCTGGCTGCCATGCGCCTGCATGGAAAAGACATAGGCGCGATTTAGCAACGCCTCGTCGGCGTCCGGGTCGTAGGCGAGTACCCGATCCACAAGTTCATATTGTCTTAGCACATGCTTATGTGGGGGCGCCGCAGCAGTGGATGCAACAGGCAAATAGCGACATCGGCTGGGTTTATGGCAAAAGCCGGACGCCGCGTTTCCCAAAAGCAACACCGGCCCGCCTCCTGGGAGGCGAGCCGTGTGTCTTTTGAAAGAGCCGAGATGCGGAGATCTCAGCCGCCGGGCGGCCTATTCGTAGTCGCCGCCGATATTCTGATTGCGGGGCGGTGCGGCCGCGGTCAGGCGAAGCGCCTCGGCCGATGCTGCCAGCGAGCCGATCTCATCGGGCGCATCGTCATCGTCGACGCGGACACGCTGCAGCGAGGACACGACCGCTTCGTGCAGGTCGTCGGGCAGGACTGTCTCGTCAGCGATTTCGCGCAGCGCGACCACCGGGTTTTTGTCGCGATCGCGATCAATCGTCAACTCGGCACCACCTGAGATCTGGCGAGCGCGCTGGGCCGCCATCAGAACAAGGTCGAACCGGTTGGAAATCTTGTCGACGCAATCCTCGACCGTGACGCGCGCCATAAAACGCTCCGCTATAACTGAATTTGGAAAGAGGGCGCGGCTAACAGGGCTGCGCAGAAATGTAAAGGAAAATGGGACGCTCGTCGGCCACAGGAAATACGACGCCGGCCGCCGGGCCGGCATTCATAACGAAAGCTCAAGCCGCCGCCTTGTAAGCCCAGAAGAGACCGCAGGGCGGTATGTTCCACCATTCCAGGTCGCGATCGATACGATCGAACAGCGGTTCGAGCAATTTCAGCACATAGGGCGAATATTGATAAATGAGGAAGGCACCCGCTGGCTTGAGAACGCGGTGGGTCGCCTCGGCGATCGCGGCGCCGACGCCCTGGGGAAGGGTAGAGAAGGGGAGGCCCGATAGCACATAATCGGCCTGGTCGAAGCCATGCGCATCGATGATCTCGTTGACGTCCGCGGCGGAGCCGTGAACCGCTACGAAGCGCGTATCGGCGAACTTGCGGCGCAGGAAATCGACGAAGACCGGATTGGTGTCGATGACCAGTAGGGTCGCATCGGGGGCCAGCCGTTCGAGGATCGTGCCGCAGAAGGTGCCTACGCCCGGCCCATATTCGACGAACAGCTTCGTATTTGCCCAGTCCACCCGCGATAGCGTCGACTCGATCGTGCGCTTCGACGACGGGATCACCGAGCCGATCATCACGGGGTGGCGCAGGAATTCGCGGAAGAACAACGCGAGGGGATTGGTCGCGCTAGATACCGAGCAGGCCTTTGCGCCGCTGCCCAGCGCCTGTTCGGCCGAAAACTCACCCATGATGTTCCTGTCGGCTTTTGATCTTGCGCCTCCCCGTCGCAAATGATGCGGGCAAAGGCAAGCACCACCCGTTTCGGATACGGCGAGGTGATCGTCCAACCGCCCGAGCGGCGCAGGGTTGCGTGCTGGCAAAAAAAAGGCCGGCCCCAGAGGGCCGGCCGTAAAGTTTTAGGAGAGGATGCCTGAAAGGCCCGTCCTTATTGCGGTGCGGCATCGATTGCTGCAAATGCTTAGATCGTCGCCGCGGTTGCAGAAAGTGCAACCTTGATAGGCTGATAACAATAGGAATATAGTGACGGCGGCTCGCAGCTGGCGTGATTTGTGCTATTTTGCGTTGCAACGAGTCTCGCGCTCTGGTGGGATGCTGACATGCGTAGATTGCCGCCCCTTACCGCCATCGAAGCCTTCGTCCAGGTGGCGCGGCTGGGCTCCGTGAAGGCAGCGGCCGAGGAACTGGCGCTGTCCTCGCCTGCGCTCAGCCGACGTGTGCAGGCGCTGGAGCGATTCATGGGCCGTAATCTGTTCGAGCGGCGTCATCAGGCGATGATGCTCTCCTCGGACGGAGAGATGCTGCTGTCGCGCATCGCACCCGCGCTCGATGCGCTGACCCTCGCGATCGACGCCACGTCGGGAGACACCGAACTCGTGCGGCTTCGACTGGGCGTGATGCCGCTCTTCGCGTCGCAGCGGCTGATGGGACGTCTTCCGGAGCTGCGCGAGCGCCACCCCGAACTCCACATTGATATCGACACCGGCGGTCATGCGCTGGCGCGGCTCGGCGAGGGGGTCGATGCTGCGATCGTGCTCGCGCGCGATGTGGACTCGAACCTCTATTCGCGACGGATCGATCGCGACACCACCGTAGCCATCGTCAACCAATCGTTGACCGGCGGCCGTTTTCCGGTCAGCCGGATCGATGATATTGCCCGCCTCACGATCTTCCTGCACAGGGACATGCCAGAGCTGTTCAATATCTGGCGGGAAGCGCTGGGCCGGCCGGACCTGGAACCCGCCGCCGTCGATGTGTTCGATTCAGGCCAGCTCATGCTGGATGCTGCGGCCCAGGGGCTTGGCGTAGCCTTCATGCTGCAGAGCCACCTCGACGACGCGCGCGACGACAGGCTGACCAGCCTGTTCGATCACAGCGTCGATAGCCCTTACGGTTATTGGTTTGCGTGTCGTCGCCCGGCGCTCACGACCCGCGCGGTGCGAATCTTCCACGACTGGCTGTTCAGTACGCTGTCGACCCAGTGACATGTGAAGATCCTCCCGATCGACGATCGGGAGGATCCTGGGCGGTCATGCGTCTGCGGCGATCTTCGCCTTGACGATCTTGCCCGGCTCACGCGGCGGCTCGCCCTTCGGCAGCGCGTCGACATGTTCCATGCCGGACTCGACGATGCCCCACACGGTGTACTGGCCATCGAGGAAGCGCGCATCGTCGAAGCAGATGAAGAACTGGCTGTTGGCGCTGTTCGGATTGGCGCTACGCGCCATCGAGCAGACGCCGCGAACATGCGGCTCGCGGTTGAATTCGGCCTTCAGATTGGGTTTGTCCGACCCGCCCATGCCGGTGCCGGTCGGATCGCCGCCCTGCGCCATGAAGCCGGGGATCACGCGATGGAACACCACGCCGTCGTAGAAGCCCTCGCGGACGAGTCCCTTGATGTGGTCGACATGGCCGGGAGCCAGATCAGGGCGCAGGTTGATGACGACATCGCCGCCCTCCAGCGTCATGATGAGCGTGTTTTCGGGATCGGCGGCCATCATATTCTCCTTCTCGACGAGCGAATCTCGGGCCGTCCCTATCGAGAGATGCCCGTCGAGGCGAGCGCTGATTGCAGCCACGCGAGTCGATCGCGTAAAGCGCTTCCACCGTGCGGCATCAGCTTATAGAGCGTCACGGAGGGATTGCGCGGAACGGCATGAGCAAGATCGACAGCGACGCGACGCCGGCCGGACACCCTGCCGCACCAGCCCGCGGCGGCCAGGCCGGCCTGGCGGAGGAGGACCGCGCGCTCGTCCCCGTCGCACCGCTGCCCAAGGCCATAGCGATGATCATCATGGTAGCGGCAACCATGCTGGTCGCGCTCGACCAGACGATTGCCACGGTTGCGCTTCCCCATATGCAGGCTGCGCTCGGGGCGACGCCGGAGAGCATAAACTGGGTGCTCACCTCTTACATCATCGCCACGGCCGTCGGTGCGCCGATGACGGCGTGGCTGGCCGGGCGGTTAGGCCGCCGCCGGATGTTCGGCGCGTGCGTCCTGGGGTTCACGCTCGCTTCGATGCTGTGCGGCATCGCGATCACTCTGCCGATGATGGTGGCAGCGCGGTTGTTCCAGGGTTTCTTCGGTGCCTTCATCATCCCGATGGCCCACGCCTTCATGTACGACATGAATCCGCCATCCCGGCAGGTCCGCGCCATTACGATTTGGGGGTTCGCCACAATGCTGGGTCCGATCCTTGGACCCGTGGTGGGCGGCTGGGTTACCGACGCCTTCAACTGGCGATGGGTGTTTTTCCTGAATGTGCCGATCGGGATCGTGGCCCTGATAGGGATATTCATCGCTCTGCCGGATTTTCCGTCGCCCCGACGGGTGTTCGACCATGTGGGTTTTGCGATGATCGTCGTAGCCCTGTGCGGTCTGCAACTCGCGCTCGATCGCGGCACGCAGCAGGATTGGTTCGAATCACCCGAGATTCTGGTTGAGTTCGCCATCAGCATATCCGCATTCTGGATGTTGATCTTTCATCTGGGCAGATCTCCGACCCCGATCATCTCGGTGAGCCTGTTTGCCAATCGGACTTTCACAAGTGCGATCACGATCAGCGCCATCGTGGTGCCGATCATTGTCGCCGCCAATGCGCTGCTGCCGTCGCTGCTGGTGATCCTGCTGGGTTATCCGGTTTATCTGGCCGGTGTCGCGTTGATTCCTCGGGGCGTCGCCTTGGCGGTCGCCATCCTGATCGGGGGACAGATGATGCGGCGGATAGACGGCCGTTATCAGCTGTCGATCGGCATGATGTTGGTGATCGCATCGCTGGCGGTTCAGACTGGATTTAGCGTGCAGATGGATTGGACAACGGTTTTCTGGTCGGGCGTGCTGCAGGGCCTCGGCACGGGTCTGATGATGACCGTACTCAACTTCGCGGTCGTCGCCAGCGTTCCTGCGGCACTGCGGACCGAAGCCGCTGCACTTTCCGCGTTGTTCCGCAACGTCGGCACATCCTTGGCCATCGCCGTCTTCACCGCGCTGTTGGCGCGCAATATCCAGATCAACCATGCCGAGATAGGCGCGATGCTGGGATCCAACGGGACGCCGCTGGCGATGCTGAAGGCGCTGAGCCGCGTGAACATAGCCGAACAAGCCGCGGCGCTGGCCAATGCGGAGGTTACCCGGCAGGCGATGATGGTGGCTTACATCGACAATTTCTGGGCGATGATGTGGACCGTGGTCTGCCTGCTGCCCATATTGTTGCTGATGAAGCCTATCTCCGCCAAGGGCGCAAAGGCCGAGCCCGCCGGGCTCGAGTGATTGGCTGAGATATCGGACCGCACAATAGCGGTCGAGGCCATTGCCCGACACGGATTCTCCTCTTAGAGCCTGGCCGGTACCCGGTCCGAAGCGCGGAGGACGGCATGAGCGAAACCGACATTGAATCCGCCGATACCGCGCCGGCGGAGACCCTGCACGATGCTGACGACCGGCTGAAATCCAGCTTCGTCGATGCGGTGATTGCGTGCGTCGAGGAAGGCGATGCCGAGGGCGCGCGCGCGCTCGTCAGGCCGCTCCATCCCGCCGATATCGCCGACCTGTTCGAACTGGCGCCGCAGGAAATGCGCCAGCCGATCGCAGCCGCGATCGCCGAGCTGCTCGATGGCGACGTCCTGTCCGAGATGAACGAGTGGGTCCGCGAAGAGCTGATCGAGGCACTTGCGCCGCATGAAGTGGCCGAGATCGCCACCCAGCTCGAGACCGATGATGCGGTGGCGATCATCGAGGAGCTCGAGGAGGAGGACCAGCGCGCTGTGCTGCGCGCAATGGAGCCCGACGATCGAGCGGCGATCGAAGAGGCGCTGTCCTATCCCGAGGAATCGGCAGGCCGCCTGATGCAGCGCGATCTGATCGCGGTGCCCGAACATTGGTCGGTCGGCGACGTGCTCGATTATCTGCGCCGCAACGAGGATCTAACTACCGATTTCTGGGAGATATTCGTCGTCGACGCGGCGCATCATCCGATCGGCACCTGCAAGCTGAGCTGGGTGATGCGCACGCCGCGCAAGATCCTGATCAGCGATGTCATGCAACGCGAGCAGACGTTGATCCCGGTCGACATGGACCAGGAGGAGGTAGCGCTGCGCTTCCAGAAATATGCACTTATCTCAGCGGCGGTGGTCGATCCGGCAGGGCGGCTGGTCGGCATGATCACGGTCGACGATGTGGTGCACATCATCCAGGAAGAGGCCGGCGAAGATATCCTCAAGCTCTCGGGCGCAGGCGATGGCGACATCAACGAGCCCGTATTCGAGACCGTCAAGGTGCGGCTGTCCTGGCTGGTGGTGAACCTGGGCACGGCCATCATAGCGGCGTCGGTGGTCGGCCTGTTCCAGGGAACGATCTCGCGGCTGGTCGTGCTCGCCGTACTGATGCCGATCGTCTCGGGCATGGGCGGCAATGCCGGGACCCAGACCATGGCGGTGGCGGTGCGTGCGCTGGCTCTGAACCAGCTCACCTCGTCGAACACCCGCCGGATGATCTTCCGCGAGCTCCGTATCGCGATCATGAACGGGCTGTGCCTGGGCGCCATGATCGGGCTTGCGGTCGGCCTACTCTACGGCAATCGCGACCTCGGCATCGTCATCTGCCTGGCCATGGTGATCAACAACATCACGGCGGGCCTGGCCGGCATCCTCGTACCGGTGAGCCTGGACAAGGCGGGTGCCGATCCGGCGGTGTCCTCTGCCGTGTTCGTCACTACCGCGACCGACGTGATGGGCTTCTTCTCCTTCCTCGGCCTGGCGGCGTTGTGGGGATTGCACGGTTGATCCGATTGCTGGTGATGCCGATATTGCCGGGATGAGCGAACTTCACCTGACAAAGATTGCGTTCGGTTGCGACAGTTTCGATGTGCTGCGGGCGCGGCTGGCCGACCGGATCCAGCGCGGCGAGAATATCCTGTTGCCGACCCGCTACCGGCCGAAGCGGGCCGAGGAGCTTGTGGGCGGGTCGCTGTTCTGGATATCGCAGCACCGCTTCGGCCTGCGTCAGCCGCTGCTCGGTTTCGAGGAGATAGAGGGCGGCCGCTGCGCGATCGTCCTGGCGCCGGCATTGATCGAGGTGGAGCCGCGCCCGCGCCGCGCGCACCAGGGTTGGCGCTACATCACTGCCGCCGATATACCCCGCGACCTGGCGGCAGGCGACGACGCGGGCACCCGAATTCCAGCAGGCTTGCACGCCGAACTGGCGACACTCGGCCTTATCTGACGCCGTCGCCGCAGATAATATCGCCCGATCCAACCTTGTTCTTGGTGCAGCTCGGACGACCGGCGATCATGATGTCGCCGGAGCCCGCGACATTCGCCCTCGCAACCCTGGTGGGGCCGACCGCGATATCGCCCGATCCTGCAACCGACGCGTTGAGCAGGCCGACGGTTAGCCCGCCGGCGCGCAGATCGCCCGACCCCTGGACAGATGCCTCGGCGCGGCCGGTGCGACCGCTGATGCTCAGGTCGCCCGACCCGGTGACGACCGCCTTCAGCCGGCTGGTTTCGATCCGCGCGATCGACAGGTCGCCCGATCCGGTGAGGGCAGCCATGAAGTCGGTGCCTCTGATCATGTCGACATTCATTTCGCCTGAACCGGCTAGAGTGGCGGCATCGAGCATTGGCACGCCGATGTCGATATGGATCGTCTCATTCTTGCCCCATCCCATGTTGCGCCAGTTCCAGCTTTTCTCGGTGGAGATGACCAGCATATTACCGCGCGACTCGACGATCAGCTTGTCGATCCGCGCCTGTGGCCCGCGCGCGACCACCGATGGTCTGGCGCCGGTATGGACGCGCACCGTATAAGGGCCTTCTACTCTCAACTTGGAGAAGTCCGGTACCGGAAAGGGTCGCGTCGCTGCTGCGGCCGGCCATGCGGCGGTGACCAGGGACAGGGCGGCGAGGCCGGCGATCGACAAACGCATGGGCGGTCCTTTCCATACTGTATTGTCAATATAATACGGAGGCGGGGCTTCAATCGCAAGCGGCCCGCCCAAACGAAAAGGGCGGCCCCGAAGGACCGCCCCTTGCACGCTTCCGGCAGGCCGGAGAGCTTATTTGTTGTGGATCGCCGCCGCCTTGCGGAGGATGTCGAGGATCTTCTCCTGCGCGGAAGGCTCGTCGACAGCTTCCATCGCCGCGAGTTCGCGGGCGAGGCGGCTCGTCGCCGCTTCGAAGATCTGGCGTTCGGAATAGCTCTGCTCGGGCTGATCGTCGGCCCGGAACAGATCGCGCACCACTTCGGAGATCGACACCAGGTCGCCCGAGTTGATCTTCGCCTCATATTCCTGCGCACGTCGCGACCACATGGTGCGCTTGACCTTGGGCTTGCCCTTGAGTGTGGTGAGAGCTTCGCCCATCGTCACGCTCGACGACAGCTTACGCATGCCCACGGCCTCTGCCTTATTTGTCGGGACGCGCAACGTCATGCGCTCCTTCTCGAAGCGCAGCACGTAGAGTTCTAGCTTGGCCCCAGCGATTTCCTGGCTTTGCAGTTCGACCACGCGGCCGACACCATGTTTGGGGTAAACGACATAATCGCCGACGACGAAGCTCAGCGCCTTGGCAGCCATTTAGCAGACCTTTCTTTGGGATGCCGTACAGGTCCGCCAGACTCGCCCTCCCCGCGGCGATCGACGGCGATCCTGATACAGCGGATCACAGGTTCCTTGTTGCAAGCGCATTGGATCGCGCCCGAGTACGAATCCTGTAACACATTTATATGCGAAAGGCGAGCATCTTGGGCATTTCGCTAGGGTAGCGTGTGATTTTAGGCGATTCGCCCCGCGACGATGCGGGCGTCAGTCGCCCTGGCCAGGCTCCGGCGAGAAATATTTGTCATATTTGCCTTCGGCGCCCTTGAACTCGTCGGCGTCGGCGGGGGCTTCGCGCTTGCGCGTGATGTTCGGCCACTGCGCCGAGAGTGAGGTGTTGATTTCGAGCCACTGTTCCAGCCCTGATTCGGTATCGGGCAGGATCGCTTCGGCCGGGCATTCGGGTTCGCAGACGCCACAGTCGATGCATTCGCTGGGGTTGATGACGAGCATGTTCTCGCCCTCATAGAAGCAGTCGACCGGGCAAACCTCGACACAGTCCATATACTTGCACCGTATGCAGGCATCAGTGACGACGTAGGTCATTGCTACTCCCTCGGGCTGAGCGCCTTAGTGGAAGCGCTTTGCGCTCCTGCCACTAACGTTGATCAGCCTTATAAAAATATCGCAATCGACCCCCAGCCTCCCCAGGCGGTGGGATCGATGTCACGATGGACGGGCCTCCGTTAGGTTGCAGCCGGCCCGGCGTCAACAGGCGGCGACGCCAGATCGGTGTAAGACATACGCGCCTCCGGGGCGGGGCCGCGCCGCACGGGCAGCGCCTCGATCCGGATCACGCGGACTCGGCCATGCAGCGGAAAGCTCAACACGTTGCCCGGCGCGACCGTCGCATGCGCTCGATTTACGACCCGCCCGTCGATCCGCATATAGCCCGTCGCGGCAATCTCCTGGGCCAGCCGCCGCGTCTTGGTCAGCCGCGCGAACCAGAGAAACTTATCGAGCCGCATTTCCAGTGCCGGCGCCGGGATAGAGATCGGCCAGCGCACCGAAGGCGTTGCCCGGCCGACGCCCGTTTTCCTTGCGCGGCTCGCGCTTGCCCTTCCACACCCAGGCTTCGGGTTCACCGGGCGGCGTCGCACGGAAACCCAGAGCCAGCATCAGTTGGGCGAAGCTCGCATGGCGCAGCCCGAGCGACGTGGCGAGGCCGGGGTCGGGCGTGAATGGCGTGCGGCCCGTCCGGGAATCGTGCGCGATCCGCGCCAGCCGCTCGACCAGGTCGACGCGGAGCATCTGCGCCCCCAGCGCGCGATAGCCGGCCCGCACCATCGCCTCGCAGGTGGCGGTGTCGGTCGGTGTCGCCATGGAGACTGCGCCGGGCACGGGCAACTCGGGCATCACCTGGTCCTCGGCGGCGGCGAACAGCGCGATCCGCCAGCGCGTCGGCTCGGGTTTCAGCAAAGTAGGCGAGTGGACGTCCAGCGTACCGATCTTGACGTCGAGCCGCTCGGCGCGCGAACGGCCATCGCGATCGAGATGCTCGATCGCCGACGCCACCGCCGCGCGCGGGATGATCCCTCCGGCCTCGGCCAGCGGTGACAGCAGCGCGCGGAGCGATGCCGGGCAGGCGGGGTCGCGCGCCGCCTCGAAATAGCGGGAGAGCGCTTTCAACTCTCGCTGGATGCGGCTTTCGAGCCATGCGGCGAGGCGCTGCTCCACCCCCGCGCGATCGGCCGCCGCCAGCGGGTCGAGCGCGCGGTGCAGGCGGATGCGCGGAGTCAGCAGGGTACGACCCTTCTCCAGCCGTGCGACCACGTCGCCTCGCCAGAAGATCGCCACCGGCCGGCCGATATCGGTGGCCAGGCTGAACTGGCCGTCATGGTCGGCGGCGAGCTGCCGCGCGCGCGACGCGAGTTCGACGCCGAGCCGACGTTCGGCCGCTGCCATCAGCCGCTTCATATCGCCATGGCGGGCGAGGTGGTCGGCCTTGAAGCGAAAGCCGATGAGGCGGCCGATCGGTTCGCCATCGACGGTCACGGTGCCTTCGTCGTCCACCTTGACCGGCAGCATGAGCTCGCCGCCCTTCGCGCCCAGGTCGCGCATCAGCACCGATGTCCGCCGGTCGACGAAACGCTGGGTCAGCCGCTGGTGCAGCGCATCGGACAGTTTCTCCTCGAGCGTGCGGGTTCGCTCCGCCCAGGTTTCGGCATCGGCCAGCCAGCCCACCCGGTGCGCGATATAGGCCCAGGTCCGGACTCCGGCGATGCGGTCGGCCAGCGTCTCGACATCCCCCTGCACGCTGTCCAGCCGCGCCAGCTCGTCGGCAAACCAGCTCACCGGCAGGTGCCCGTCGCCTTCGCTGAGGTGGCGGAAGACGCGCGCGACCAGCCGGCTGTGGGGTTCGGCGCCGGTCTTTCGGAAGTCGGGTAGGCCGCACGCCGCCCAGAGCCGGGCGATCATCGTCTGGCCGCGCGCCCGCTCTCGTACCCAGTCTTCCTCGGCGAGCCGCTTGAGCACCGCCAGGTCGATCGCCTGCGGGGCCGCCCGCAGCACCTGCCGGTCGGGGCGCCGCTCGAGATCGGCGATCAGCGCATCGAGGCCGGCGAGCGAAGGCTGGCCCTCGCGCCAGTAGAGATGGTCGATCGGCGGAAAGACATGCGCTTCGATCGCGTCGACCTCCTCATCCTCGAAGCGCGCGTTGCTGTTGCCTTCGAGCGCGAGCGTGCCGAATGTGCCATCGCGCTGGTGGCGGCCGGCGCGGCCGGCGATCTGCGCCATCTCCGAGATGGTCAGCCGTCGCGCCCGTCGTCCGTCGAACTTGCGTAGCGAGGCGAAGGCGACATGGGCCACATCCATGTTCAGCCCCATGCCGATCGCATCGGTCGCCACCAGATAATCGACCTCGCCTGCCTGGAACATCGCGACCTGTGCGTTCCGGGTGCGCGGGCTCAGCGCGCCCATGACCACTGCTGCGCCGCCGCGCAGGCGGCGCAGCATCTCTGCGACGGCGTAGACCTCCTCGGCCGAGAAGGCGACGATGGCGGAGCGCGGCGGCAGCCGCGACAGCTTGGTCGCACCGGCATAGCTGAGCGTCGAGAAGCGCGGCCGGCCAATAATCTCGGCCTTGGGGACCAGCGCGCGGACCATCGGGCGGAGCGTCTCGGATCCCAGGATCATCGTCTCCTCGCGTCCGCGGGCGCGCAGCAGGCGATCGGTGAAGACATGGCCACGCTCTGGATCGGTGGCGAGCTGCGCCTCATCGAGCGCGACGAACGCGAATTCGCGATCCAGTGGCATCGATTCCGCGGTGGTCAGATAATATTGCGCATGGGGCGGGAGCAGCTTCTCCTCGCCGGTGATCAGCGCCACCCGCTCCTTGCCCTTGATCGCGACGACCCGATCATACACCTCGCGCGCCAGCAAGCGCAGCGGGAAGCCGATCATGCCGCTCGAATGGCCGCACATCCGCTCGATCGCGAGATGGGTCTTGCCGGTGTTGGTCGGCCCCAGCACGGCGACAACCGGCTGCGTGGCGAAGCTGGACATAGCGCCAAGATTGGCAGCCGACGGCACGAACGCAAGCTCGAAACGGCAGCGACTCGACTCATGGATATAAAAGACTCGGTTCGTCGCATAACGTCGCGCAGGCGCGGGGCATTAGTTTGACATTAACCATGGCGAGGCAGAGTGATCGTGCCCAAAGCGAAAATGTCTCGCCAGGGCAAATAGATAAGCGTTTTTTTGAAAAGGGGCGGGGGCTTTGTTCCAAAGCAGCGGCCAGGGATTCCCAACTGAGGGCTTCGCTTCGGGCAACGGAGGCGCGCTGACGCTCGTCAAGCCCAGCCGCCTGCAGGGCATAGGCCGCCTCATCGACGGCCCGATCGATCGGCTGGCCGGTGCGGATCTCGTCGTCGACCTGGGCGCGCGGATCGGCTCGCGCGAATGGTATCGCGGCCTGTTCACTTGCCTCGGCCTGTGCATCGCCGCGGGCATGATGACGCCCACCTTCAAGCAGATCAGCTTTGCCACGGAAGCGCCGATGAGCGCCGGCCATTATGATCAGGCTCGTGCGATGGCGATCGCCCCGCTTGGCCTCGGCGCCGATACCGGCCGCCGGCTCGCCGCCACCAGCGCGGTCGAGCCGCTCACCGACACGCCGGAGCGGCCGCGCGTCGATCTCTCCGCCACCATAGGTCAGGGTGATGGCTTCGGCCGCGTTCTCGAACGAGCCGGCGTCTCCCGCGAAGAGGCGAGCACCGTCGCGTCGCTCGTCTCCGATGCGGTGTCGCTGGACGATATCAAGGCGGGGACCCGGATGGATCTGGTGCTCGGCCGCCGCGCGGTCAAGACCGATCCGCGTCCGCTGGAATCACTCGGCTTCCGCGCCCGCTTCGACCTGAAGCTCGCGCTCGAGCGGATCGATGGCCAGCTCCGTCTCAAGCGCATTCCGATCGCGGTCGACAACACCCCGCTGCGCATCCAGGGCCGGGTCGGCTCGAGCCTCTATCAGTCGGCCCGCGCCGCCGGCGTGCCCGGCGATGCTATCGAGGCCTTCATCAAGGCGGTGTCGCAGAAGCTGTCGCTGCGTGGCATCGGCTCGGACGCGCGCTTCGACGCCATCATCGAGCATGCCCGCGCCGAGACCGGAGAGGTCAAGATCGGTAGCCTGCTGTTCGCGGGGATCGTCGAGGGCCGCAAGAAGGTCCAGATGCTCAAATGGAGCAGCGGCGGTCGGGACCAATGGTATGAGGCCAATGGCGTCGGCGAAACCAAGGGCGTCATGCGCCAGCCGGTGCTCGGCCACCTGACATCGAGCTTCGGCATGCGCTTTCATCCGATTCTCGGCTTCTCACGCATGCACCAGGGCATGGATTTCGGAGCCCCAATGGGTGCGCCGATCGTGGCGGCGACCGATGGCGTGGTCAGCTTCGCCGGCCGCCACGGCGGACATGGCAACTATGTCCGGCTCAACCATGCCGGGGGCATCGAGACCGGTTACGCCCATATGAGCCGGATCATCGCCAAGCCCGGCGAGCGGGTTCGCCAGGGCCAGTTGATCGGCTATGTCGGCTCGACCGGCCTCTCGACCGGCCCGCACCTTCATTATGAGGTGTTCCGCAATGGCCAGGCGATAAACCCCGCCTCGATGAAGTTCACCACGGTCCAGCAGCTGGGCGGCCGCGACCTCGCCAACTTCAAGGCGAAACTGAGCAACCTGCTTTCGGTGCGCATCGCCAATGGCGGCGGCGCGGCGAAGGCAGAAAAGAGTGCCGAGGCGAAGGGCAAGGACAAGCCGAAAAAGGGCTGAGGGCCGATCGCCCGCTAGTCCGGTCAAGTGTCAGGCCGCTGCGTTCTTCCGCCGCGTAACCCACCCTTTCCGCGCTGCCGCCGACCGCTGCTCGGCCGAGCCCGATTTATGCGCCTTGCCACCTCGCGAGGATGACACATGTGTATCCGGCTTGCCGCGGCCCGAGCCTGATTTGTTGCCGCCGCCTGACTCCTTGTTCACCGTCGCCCAGGCCCGGCGCTCGGCCTCCTTCTTCGGGACGCCGCGTTCCTCATAGCCTTCCTCGATATGCTCGGCCTTGCGTTTCTGCTTGCCGGTATAAGCATCCTTGTCTCCGCGCGGCATGTCCGCCTCCTCTGCTGGGATCGAGAGCGTAAACGCCCGAAGCGAGGGTGATATCCCGCGCGTTGCCGCCTTCCGCTTGCCGTTGTTGCCCGCTAAACCTGCAGCTTCGGCATCATAGGAGAGCGGCATGATCGATGAGCAAGGGATCTTCCTCGGTGCCAGCCCCAGCCCTGCGGGCCCCCAGCCGCAGCATCTCAACCTTCGCCGCGCCAATCGCCACGGCCTCATCGCCGGCGCGACCGGCACCGGCAAGACCGTCACCCTGCAGGGTATCGCGGAGAATTTCTCCGCCGCCGGGGTTTCGGTGTTCCTTGCCGATGTGAAGGGCGATCTCGCCGGCATAGCGATGGCAGGGTCGCCGACCGCGAAAAACGCCGAAAAGCTGGTCGCGCGCGCTGCCGAAATCGGGCTGCAGAACTTCAGCTGGGGCGACAATCCGGCGGTGTTCTGGGATCTCTATGGCGAGCAGGGTCATCCGATCCGCACCACCGTCTCGGAAATGGGACCGCTGCTGCTCGCCCGGCTGATGAACCTCAACGAAGTCCAGGAAGGCGTGCTCAACGTCGCCTTCCGTTATGCCGATGAGGAAGGGCTGCTGCTGCTCGACCTTGGCGATCTCCAGGCGATGCTCGCCCATTGCGCCGAGAATGCCGATACGCTCTCGACGCGCTATGGCAATGTCACCAAGGCAAGCGTGGGTTCGATCCAGCGCCAGCTGCTCCAGCTCGACAGCCAGGGCGGCGCCCATTTCTTCGGTGAGCCGGCGCTCGACATCCACGACTTTCTCGGGCTCGACGACCAGGGCCGCGGCTTTGTGAATATCCTCGCCGCCGACAAGCTGATGCAGAGCCCGAAGCTCTATGCGAGCTTCCTGCTCTGGCTGCTGAGCGAGCTGTTCGAGACGCTTCCCGAGGTCGGCGATCCCGACAAGCCGAAGCTCGTCTTCTTCTTTGACGAGGCGCACCTGCTGTTCGAGGACGCACCCAAGGCGCTGACCGACAAGATCGAGCAGGTCGTCCGGCTGATCCGCTCGAAGGGCGTTGGCGTCTATTTCATCACGCAGAACCCGATCGACGTGCCGGAGGACGTCGCCGCCCAGCTCGGCAACCGCGTCCAGCACGCGCTGCGCGCCTTCACGCCGCGCGACCAGAAGGCGATCGAGGCCGCCGCGCAGACCTTCCGCATCAATCCCGACCTCGACGTCGCCAAGGCGATCATCGAGCTCAAGGTCGGCGAGGCGCTGGTGTCGGTGCTGCAGGAGGATGGATCGCCCAGCATCGTCCAGCGCACCCTGATCGCGCCGCCGCGCTCGCGGCTGGGGCCGCTGGATGCGAAGGAGCGCGCCGTCATCCAGTCGATCTCGCCGGTTGCGGGCAAATATGACGAAGGCATCAACCGGGAGTCTGCCCAGGAAATCCTCGCAGCCCGCGGCAATGCGGCGGCCGCGGCGGCCCAGGCGGCCAAGGCACAGGCGGAGTCCGACAAGGCTGCGGCGGTCCAGGCGAAGGTCGAGGCGAAGCAGCAGGAGCAGGCGCTGAAGGAGCAGGCGCGGCTCGACGCCATCGCCGCGCGCGAAGCGGCGAAGCCTTCGGGGATGGACCGCGCCATCCAGTCGGCCACTCGCGCGGCGGCCTCCTCGGTGGGGCGGCAGGTCGCCAACGAACTCGGCCGCGCGGTGTTTGGCGGCAACCGGCGCGGATCGAGCGGCATCGCCGGCCAGCTGGTGCGCGGCATTCTCGGCGGCCTGTTCAAATAGGCCGCTCGATTTGCTCCTCAGCAGAACAGATGCTTTGAATATTATCCCGATAGTGTCAAATCGTCTGGTACGCTAAGCGGGCCGCCTTCTCTAAAGCGAGGCGGCGATGACGGTGATGATCGACAAGGCGGGGCTGAAGGTTGCGGAGGTGCTCGTCCGCTTCGTCGAGGACAGGGCGCTGCCGGGCACAGGCATCGCGCCGGACGCGTTCTGGGCCGGCATGGCCGACATCTATACCCGCTTCGCGCCTGAAAATCGTGCGCTGCTCGCGCGGCGCGATGCGCTCCAGGAAAAGATCGACGCTTGGCACGTCGAGCAGGCGGGCAAGCCGATCGACATGGCTGCTTACAAGGCCTTCCTGACCGGAATCGGCTATCTCGTCCCCGAGCCTGCTCCCTTCTCGGTCGGATCGGCCAATGTCGATGCCGAGGTCGCGACCACCGCCGGACCGCAGCTGGTGGTGCCGATCCTCAACGCGCGTTTCCTGCTCAATGCGGCAAATGCGCGCTGGGGCAGCCTCTATGATGCGCTGTACGGCACCGATGCAATTCCGGGCGCGGCGGCCGGCAAGGGTTATGATGCCGCGCGCGGAGCGCAGGTGATCGCCTGGGCCAAGGCCTTCCTCGACAAGGCGGTGCCCTTGAAGCGGGCTTTGTGGTCCGACGTCACCGACACCATCCTCGGCGGCGATCTTCGACAGTCGGGGGAGGTTCTCGATTTTGAGGCCAAAGGCACATTCATTGGCTTGGAGGATCCGTCGCAATTTGTGGGTTCGAAATCGACCGAGGGCTTCGTTAAGGCGCTGCTGTTCAGGCATAACGGCCTGCACATCGAGGTAGTGATCGATCCGGCACATCCGATCGGCAAGGACGATCCCGCAGGCATCTCCGACGTCATCCTCGAGTCCGCGTTGACGACGATCTGCGACCTCGAGGATTCAGTCGCGGCGGTCGATGCCGAGGACAAGGTCGCGGCCTATGCCAACTGGCTCGGCCTGATGAAGGGCGACCTCGAGGCGAGCTTCGACAAGCGCGGCAAGACCGTCACCCGGAGCTTAGATCCGGACCGCAGTTACACGGCGCCCGACGGCTCTGTCCTGACGCTCCCGGGCCGCAGCCTGTTGTTCGTCCGTAACGTCGGCCATTTGATGACGACGCCCGCGGTGCTGCTCGCCGACGGCAGCGAGGCGCCCGAGGGCATTCTCGACGCGATCGTCACCGTCATGATCGCCATGCACGACCTCAAGGGTCCCGGTCAGTTCCGCAACAGTGCGGCCGGGTCGGTCTACATCGTCAAGCCGAAGATGCATGGTCCCGACGAGGCGGCGCTCACCAACAGCCTGTTTGACGCGGTCGAGGATATGCTCGGCCTGGCGCGCCACACCATCAAGGTGGGCGTGATGGACGAGGAGCGTCGCACCTCGGCCAATCTCGCCGCCTGCATCCATGCGGTGAAGGACCGCATCATGTTCATCAACACCGGCTTCCTCGATCGCACCGGTGACGAGATGCACACGTCGATGCGGGCCGGCCCGATGATCCGCAAGGGCGACATGAAGACCAGCGACTGGATCGCCGCCTATGAGGATCGCAATGTCCAGATCGGCCTCGCCTGCGGGCTGTCGGGCAAGGCACAGATCGGCAAGGGCATGTGGGCCGCACCCGACAAGATGGGCGACATGCTGGTCCAGAAGATCGGGCATCCGAAGACTGGCGCCAACACCGCCTGGGTGCCGTCGCCGACCGCGGCGACCCTCCACGCGACCCATTATCACGAGGTCGACGTGTTCGCGCGTCAGGCGGAACGAAAGGCGGAGCCGGTCGCCAGCCTCGATCGCCTGCTGACCATCCCCGTCGCGCGCGGCCAGAACTGGACGCCGGACGACGTCCGCGCCGAACTCGACAACAATGCCCAGGGCATCCTCGGCTATGTGGTGCGCTGGATCGACCAGGGGGTGGGCTGCTCGAAGGTTCCCGATATTCACGATGTCGGCCTGATGGAGGATCGCGCGACGCTGCGCATCTCGTCGCAGCACATGGCGAACTGGATGCTGCACGGCGTCTGTTCGGGCGCCGAGGCGGACGCTGCGCTCAAGCGCATGGCGGTCAAGGTCGATGGGCAGAATGCGGGCGATCCGCTCTACCGGCCGATGGCCGGCAACGAGGATGCGAGCCTGGCCTTCCAGGCCGCCCGCGCGCTGGTGTTCGAGGGTGTCGAGCAACCCAACGGCTACACGGAGCCGCTGCTGCATCGCTATCGGCGGCGGGTGAAAGGCGACTGATCACGACGCCTCTGCGGCGCGCGCGGCTTAGTTGACGAACAAGCTGGCCACCGACTGTTCGGCGACGCTGGCCATTCCGTCACGATTCGCGTCGGCCATGTCGAACAGTTCCAGCGGCCGGGCCTCCGCCTCGTTCAGGCTGATCCGGCCGTTTCCGTCGACATCGCTGCGGTCGAACCAGCTGCGGCCGATATGGGTGAGCCCGCGGCCATGGTCGGGCATCGCCTCCTGCCGCTCGCGATATCGCTCGAACTCATCCTGACTGATCGCGCCATCGTGGTTGAGGTCCATTTCGGCGAATTGGCGTTTGACGGTGGAGACGACATCGTTGCGCGAGATCGGGCGCTCGCCAAGCTGGAGCCCCGCCTGCGCCGGCGCGGCAGCGGCAACCGCGAGCACAGCCGCCAAGATCGTCCTGTTCATCGGATTCATCCCATAGCCAAAGCCCGTCGCTACGGCGGCGCAACTGACACTGGCCTGAACGGCTTGCCTATCTTGCGGCAGCGGCCTTGGCGCGATTGCCGTCCGGGGCCGGCGGCCGCGCGTCGATCACTTGGTCTCCGCCGAGCGACTGGTACAAGGTCACGAGGTTCTGCGCCTTGGTCAGCCGCGTCGACGCCAGGGTGCGCGCCGCGCCATAAGCGGTGCGCTGGGCATCGAGCAGGCTGAGATAGGGGTCCACGCCACCCCGATAACGCGCATTGGCCAGGAACAGCGAGTCACGGGCGGCGGCATCGAGGCGGGCGGCGGCGGCAAGCTGGCGATCGATCGTGGCGCGTCGGGCGAGCGCATCGGCAACATCGCGAAATGCTGCCTGGATCGCGCGCTGGTAATTTGCGACGGCCAGATCGCGCTGCGCTCTCGAATAGCGAAGATTGCCCAGGTTAGCGCCGCCATCGAAGATCGGCAGCGTGGCGGAGGGGGCTACGCTCCAGGTGAAGGCATCACCGGTAAAGAGGCTCGACAGCGCACTGCTGGCGAAGCCCGCCAGGGCAGTCAGGCCGATGCGTGGGAAGAAGGCCGCGCGGGCGGCGCCGATCCGCGCATTGGCGGCGCGCAGGCTATATTCGGTTTCGACGACATCGGGCCGGCGCAGCAGGATCGAGGAATCGAGGCCTGCCGGGGCCTCCGCCAGCAGTCCGTCGACGCTCTCGATCGATGCGGGCAGGAGCTCGTCCCCGATGCGCCCGCCGACGAGCAGTTCGAGCGCGTTGCGATCCTGCGCGACGGCGGTTTCGAGGCTCGCCTGGTCGGCTTCGGCCTGCGCCAATATCGTTTCCGCCTGGCGCAGGTCGGTGCGCGGCGCCACGCCGCCCTGCAACAGCGAGCGGGTCAGCTCGACGCTTCTCGCGGCGCTCGTGCGGGTTTCGCCGGCAATTGCGAGCAGGCTACGATCGGCGGCCAGCGTAAGATAGGCATTGGCGACACCGGCCACCACGCTCAGCCGCGTGCCGCGCCGCGCGGCCTCGCTGCCGAGATACTGGTTGAACGCGGCGTTGCTCAGGCTGCGCAGCCGGCCGAACAGGTCGATCTCCCAGCTCACGCCGAGATCGGCGCTGTAGGTCGTGCGCCGCCCGCCCGAATTGGATTGCCCGCTGGCCGAGCGGGAGGCGGTGGAACTCTCACCCGTCGTCACGCCCCCCGAGGCGTCGAGGGCGGGAAGGATGTCCGCGCGGGCGACCGTCACCAGCGCGCGCGCCGACTGGACATTGGCCAGCGCGGCCTTGAGATCCTGGTTGTCGGCCAGCGCCCTGTCAATCAGCGCCACCAGCTTGGAGTCGCGAAAGATGTCGCGATAGCTGAGCGCCGCCGGGGCAGCGTCGCTCTGGCCGATCGACGGCAGTGCGGCCGGAATGGCAGGCGCGGGCCGGTGGTAGGTCGGTTCGAAGCTGCACGCGGTCAGCGCCGTGAAGCCGAGCAAGGCGAAGCGCCCGCGGTTCATGCGTCCTCCTCCCGATCATGCTTCGGCCTGCCGGGAAACAGGGTGCGGATGAGCACGAAGAACAGCGGCACGAAGAAGATCGCGAGCGCCGTAGCGGTGAACATGCCGCCGAGCACCGCCGTGCCGATGGCCACTCGGCTCTTGGCTCCTGCACCGGTGGATATCGCAAGCGGGAGGACACCCGCCATGAACGCGAAGCTGGTCATCAGGATCGGTCGTAGCCGGATGCGCGCCGCTTCCAGCGCCGCGGCGATCGGGGTCTTGCCCTGCCGCTCGGCCAGTTCCGCGAACTCCACGATCAGGATGGCGTTCTTCGCTGACAGCCCCATCGTCGTGAGCAGGCCGACCTGGAAATAGATGTCGTTCTCGAGGCCGCGCAGCAGCACCGCCAAGGTGGCGCCGATCAGTCCCAGCGGGATGACAAGCATCACCGCCACAGGGATCGACCAGCTTTCGTAGAGCGCCGCGAGGCACAGGAAGACGACCAGCAGCGAAAGCCCGTAGAGCAGCGGCGCCTGCCCGCCCGATAGCCGTTCCTGGAAGCTCAGGCCGGACCAGGCGATCGCTGTGCCCGGCAGTTTTTCGGCTATCGCGCTGATCTTCTCCATCGCCTGTCCCGAACTCTGCCCGGGCGCCGCCTGGCCATTGATTTCATAGGCTGGCGAACCGTTGAAGCGGAACAACGTGTTGGGTGTCTGCGTCCAATGGACCGTGGCAAAGGCCGAGAAAGGCACCATCTGCCCAGTGGTCGAGCGGACCTGCCAGCTGGCGAGATCCTCGGGTCGGCTGCGATAGGGCGCGTCGCCCTGTACATAGACCCGCTTCACGCGCCCGCGATCGACAAAATCGTTGACGTAGATGCCGCCCCACGCGACCGACAGGGTCTGGTCGACCGCGGACTGGCTTATGCCGAGCGCGCCTACCTTCTCCTGGTCGATATCGACTGCCAGCGTCGGCGCATCCTCGAGGCCGTTCTGCCGCACTGCCTGCAGATCGGGATCGGCCCCCGCTTCTTTCAGCAGCTGATCGCGCCGCGCCTTGAATTCGTCACGGCTGAGACCGCCGCTGTTGAGCAGCTCCATGGTGAAGCCGGAAGACTGCCCAAGGCCGCGCAGCGGCGGCGGCGTGACGACGAAGATCTGCGCATCGCGGACCGAGGAGAGCTTCGCGGTGGCGCTTCGCGTTATCGAATCGGCGCTGTTCTCGGATCCCTTGCGCTCTTCCCAGGGCGCAAAGGCAAGGAAGCCGCGACCGACATTCTGGCTTTGGCCGCCGGGGCCAGAGCCGCTCACCGTAAAGATGTCGGTCACGTTGTCCGGCTGGTTCTTGGCAAAATAACGTTCGATCTGCTCGGCCATTTCGTCCGTGCGACCTAATGTGGCGCCCGGAGCGAGGGTGAACTGAAGCTGGGCGAAACCTTGATCCTCGCTCGGCACGAAGCTGGTCGGCAGGCGAAAGAACAGGCCGCCGAGCGCCGCCACCAGAACCACGAAAACGATCATCGCGGTCCGGGTGTGGCCGAACAGCCGGGACAGCTGATCGCGATAGCGCTCCGATATGCGCTGGAACCAGGCGTTGAACCGGTCGCCATAGTGATGGGCGCGTCCGACAATTCGGCCATGGCGTCCTCGGCTTTGCTCGTCGCGGCGCTTGAGAACGGTCGCAGCGAGCGCAGGGGACAGGATGAGCGCGACCAGCACCGACAAGATCATCGAGGAGACGATCGTGATCGAGAACTGCTTGTAGATGACGCCCGTCGATCCGCCGAAGAACGCCATCGGCAGGAACACCGCGGACAGAACCATGGCGATCGCGATCAGCGCCGTGTTGATCTCGGCCATCGACTTGATCGTCGCCTCGCGCGGCGTGATGTCCGGCTCTTCTTCCATCACGCGTTCGACATTTTCGACGACCACGATGGCATCGTCGACAAGCAGGCCTATCGAAAGCACGAGCCCGAACAGGGTCAGGGTGTTGATCGAGAATCCCGCTGCGGCAAGTACGCCGAAGCTGCCGAGAATGACGACCGGCACCGCGATGGCCGGGATCAGCGTCGCCCGCCAGCTTTGCAGGAACAGGAACATGACGATGACGACCAGCAGGATCGCCTCCGCCAGCGTCTTGACCACCTCCTCGATCGACAGCTTCACGAACGCGGTGGCGTCGTTGAGTATCCTGTAGGTGTAGCCGGGCGGGAAAGTCTCGGCTGCCCCGGATACCAGCGCGCGCACCGCCGCCGCGGTCTTCAGCGAGTCGGCGCCCGGCGCGAGCTGGATCGCGATGCCGGCGCCGGGATGGCCGTTGATCCGGCCGTTTATGGAATAATTCTCGCTGCCTAGCTCGACGCGGGCCACATCGCGCAGCAAGACCTTGGACCCATCGGTCTGCGTCTTGACGATGATCCGTTTGAATTGGTCGGGTGACGTCAGCCGGGAGCGCGCGGTGACGATGGCGTTGAGCATCTGCCTGTCGGGAGCGGGGAGGCCCCCGATCTGGCCGGCTGCGACCTGGGTGTTCTGTGCCTGGATCGCGGCGGTGACGTCGGCAGGCGTGAGGCCCACGCCCGAAAGCTTGAATGGATCTAGCCAGATCCGCATCGCATATTGCCCGCCGAACACGTTGAAGTCGCCGACTCCCGGTACGCGTCCGATCCTGTCCTGCAGGTTCGACACTATGAAATCTGCAATATCCCGGCTGGTCGATCGGTCGCTTCGGTCGGAGATCGCGACCACCATCAGGAAGTCGGCATTCGACTTGGTGACGACGATTCCCTGCTGCTGCACCTGCTGGGGGAGCCGCGGCAGCGCCTGCTGAACCTTGTTCTGCACCTGGACCTGGGCAATGTCGGGGTCGACGCCCTTCTCGAACGTGACGGACAGATTGGCCGAGCCCGCCGAACTCGAGGTGGCAGAGAAATAGAGCAGGCCGCTGATGCCGGTGAGCTGCTGCTCGATGATCTGGGTGATGCTCGATTCGATGGTTTCGGCCGACGCGCCAGGATAGTTGGCGCGGATATTGATCGTCGGCGGTGCCACGTCGGGATATTGAGAGACTGGCAGGCTGAACATCCCGCCGAGGCCGACCAGCATGATCACGATGGCGATGACCCACGCGAAGATGGGGCGATCGATGAAGATGCGCGAGATCATGCTGGGGTCAGCCGGCTTTGCCCTGGCCGCCATTACCCTGGGGCTGTGGCGGCGATCCGGCTGGGACGGCGCGGATCGGCTGGTCTGGCCTGATCCGGCCGAGGCCTTCGACGATGACCTTGTCGCCCGGCTTCAAACCATCGGTGACGAGCCATTTGTCGCCAACCGTGCGATCGGCGGTGATCGCGCGCAGGACGGCCTTGCCGCCGGGCCCGACCAGCATCACCGTCGCCTCGCCTTTCGGATTACGGCTGACACCGGCCTGGGGCACGAGAATGGCGTTGCGCGCTGTCGCCTGCGACAGGGTCGCCCGAACGTACATCCCAGGTAGCAGCACGCCGTTCGGATTGGGGAAACGGGCGCGCAACGTGACGGTGCCGGTATTCGGATCCACCATCGCCTCGGCGAATTCCAGCTGGCCGGCGGCGCCGTAGATGCTGCCGTCCTCGAGCTTCAGCTCGACCGCCGCCGAAGAACGCCCGACCCCGCCGCTGGCCAGTTGGCGGCGCAGCGCGAGCAGCTCCGCACTGGATTGCTGGATGTCGACATAGATTGGATCGAGTCGCTGGATCGTCGTCAGAGGGTCGGTCTGGCCAGCGGAAACCAGTGCGCCGGTGGTGACGAGCGAGCGGCCGATCCGGCCACCGATAGGCGCCGGCACATTGGTGAAGCGCAGATTGATGCGCGCTGTCTCGAGCTGGGCTGCGCTCTGCGAGACCGATGCAGCGGCCTGGCGTGCGGCAGCCGCCGCGTCGGTGTAATCCTGCTTGCTGACCGCCTCGATCTGGGCGAGCGGCTTGAGCCGTTCGGCCCGGGCCGCGGCGGCTTCGCGCTGGGCGCGCGCATTTTCGAGGTTGGCGGCGGCCTGGTTGAGCGAGCTGCGATAGAGGCTGGGGTCGATCTGGTAGAGCGTCTGGCCGGCGCGCACGATGCTGCCCTCGGTGAACAGCCGCGCCTTGACGATGCCCGACACCTGCGGGCGAACCTCCGACATCTCGTAGGCGGATGTGCGTCCCGCCAGCTCGACGAACAGCGGGACGGTCTCGGTCTTCATCACCACATAGCCCGCCTCCGGAGTCGGGGGCGCAGGCTTTTCCTTGGAACAGCCGAGCAGCAGTAGCCCGCAGGCCACGACAGCGAGCCAATTGCCGTGGCCCGCCATAGGGTTCTTCATCGTGCAACCTTCGCGAACGCCGGGCATCCTGCCCTGCTAGCCGTACCGATCGGCTTAAACAATCGTTGCGCTGTGCGGTTGCGAAGTTTTCAGGTGTCGGAACCGTTACATCACCGTTTCCCCTCCTGCTTCAGGAGGGGACAGGCTATGTGCAGTGCAGCGTAATCGGATCAGCGGCAGACCCGGACACGATGGTGGTGATGCCACTCCGTCCAGCATCGGGCCCTATAATGACCATGGCGGCGGTCCCAGCGCCGTTCGTCCCGCCAATGCCGATCACCGCTCCAGCGACTATCGCCGTCCCAGCGACGATCGCCGTCCCAGCGGCGGTCACCGTCCCATCGACGGTCATGGTCCCAGCGGCGGTCGTCCCAGCGATCATGCGCATTGGCGGCACCGCTCATGCCCAGCGCCGCGACGGTAAGGCCGATGGCGGCAAATATCTTCGTGAAGGTCATCGCAGTCTCCTCTCTCTACCGGCCCCGCGGTGAGAAGAAACTACGCCAACAATGCAGTAGCTTAGCTGAACGCCTGCTTCATCGAAGAGAAAGGATTGCGGTCATCAGTCGACATCCTCGACTTCGACGGTTTCGCCGGAAACGCGCTGTGACAGTGCCGCCGCCATGAACCGGTCGAGATCGCCGTCGAGCACGTCCGAAGGGGCGGTCGAGGTCACGCCGGTGCGCAGGTCCTTGACCATCTGATAGGGTTGCAGGACGTAGGAGCGGATCTGGTGGCCCCAGCCGATCTCGGTCTTGGCGGCATAGCCGGCCATCGTCTCGGCCTCCCGGCGCTGAAGTTCCTGCTCGTACAGCCGGGCCTTGAGCTGCTTCATCGCCTCCGCCTTGTTCTTGTGCTGCGAGCGCTGGTTCTGGCAGGCGACGATGATTCCGGTCGGGATATGGGTGATACGCACCGCCGAATCGGTAGTGTTGACGTGCTGCCCGCCCGCGCCCGACGAGCGGTAGGTGTCGATCTTCAGGTCTTTGTCGAGAACCTCGATGTCGATGTCATCGTCGACTTCGGGATAGACCCAGACGCTGGCGAAGCTGGTGTGGCGCCGGGCGGCCGAATCATAGGGGCTGATGCGGACAAGGCGGTGCACGCCGCTCTCGGTCTTGGCATAGCCATAGGCATTCTCGCCCTTGATCAGCAGCGTGGCGGACTTGATACCGGCCTGCTCGCCGGCATGGAAATCGACCAGTTCCACCTTCAGCCCGCGGCGCTCGGCCCAGCGGCTGTACATGCGCTGGAGCATGCCGGCCCAGTCCTGGCTCTCCGTGCCGCCGGCCCCGGCATTGACCTCGATATAGCTGTTGTTCGCATCGGCCTCGCCGGCAAGCAACGCGGAGATCTTGTCCTTCTCGGCGCGTTCCGCCAGCGCGGCCAGCGCCTTTACGCCGTCGTCGATCAGCGCATTGTCGCCCTCGGCCTCGGCCATTTCCATCAGCTCGACGGTGTCCGCGCATTCCTGCTCGATCGTCCTGACCGCCTGCACCGCCTCGTCGAGCCTGCGCCGCTCGCGCATGACTTCCTGCGCGGCCTTGGCGTCGTCCCACAGCTTGGGGTCCTCCACGCGATTGTTGAGCTCGTCGAGCCGGCGGAGCGCACGGTCCCAATCCAGGAAGCGGCGAACGAGCGCCATTGCCTGGTTGATCTGATCGACACTGGCTTGCGCTTCGGCGCGCATAATATGAACTCCGGTAAATCATCGTCATCCCAGCGCAGGCTGGGATCTCAGGAGGCATATATAGGCCCCCCTTCTGCCGCACGAGACCCAGCCTGTGCTGGGGTGACGATTGGCGTGGCGGGCTGCCCTAGTAGATACCGTCCTGGCTTTGCAAGAATTCGCTGTCGGTGGTCGTCGCCTTGCGCGGCGCCGCGGCGGCCCGCTTGGCGATCTCGTCGCGGCGGATCGTTCGCCTCGGCTCGCTCTCCGGCTTGAATGCTTCCCAGATCACCGGGCTGTAATAGCTGCCGTCGGGCCAGGCGCCGAACACGCGGCGGCCGGTCTTGCGGTCGATGCGGATCATGCGGATGCCGGCCGGCGCCTGGAAGGGCACGACCGGCATGCCCTTCATCGCCTTGGCGGCGAAGCTGTGGAAGATCGGCGCGGCGATCGTGCCGCCCTGCGCATAGCCGCCCATCGAGCGGGGATTGTCATAGCCCAGATAGACACCCCCCACCATGTCGGCCGAACCGCCGACAAACCAGACGTTGGTCGGGCCCGACGAGGTGCCGGTCTTGCCGAACAATGGCCGGCCGAGGTCGCGCAGCACGGTGGCGGTGCCGCGCTCGACCACGCCTTCCATGATGTGGAGCATCTGGTACGCGGTCATCGGATCGATCACCTGTTTGGCGCGCAGCCGCGGCCGCGGCATCGGCTTGCCGTCCCATTGCGGCATGTTGCAGCCCTCGCAGGCGCGCTTGTCGGCGCGCCAGATGATCTTGCCGTTGCGATCCTGGACATAGTCGATCAGCGTGGGCTCGAGCGCGCGGCCCTGGTTGGCGAACATCGAATAGGCGTTGACCATGCGCATCACCGTGGTCTCGCCGGCGCCCAGCGCATAAGCGAGATACGGCGGATAGTCGCCGATCCCCATCACCTTGGCGGTGTGCACGACCTTGTCCATGCCGATCTGGCTCGCGGTGCGTACGGTCATCAGGTTGCGCGATTGCTCGACGCCCCAGCGCATCGTCTGCTGCCCGGCATTGGCGCCGGAGAAATTCTTGAAGCACTTCTGGCCGAGCCGTGCCGACTGAAACACGCAGAATGGCCCGTCGATGATGATCGAGGCGGGAGTCATGCCGTTGTCGAGCGCAGCGGCATAGACGAACGGCTTGAACGTCGATCCCGGCTGGCGCCTCGCCTGGGTCGCGCGGTTGAACGACGATCCGCGAGAGTCGAAGCCGCCCTGCATCGCCAGCACCTGGCCGGTATGCGGGTTCTGGATCACCATCCCGCCCGAGATGTTGGGGATGCTGCGCAGCGTCCAGCTGTCGCCTTCGCGCCGTACGACGATCACGTCGCCGCGCTTCAGGAAATCGAAGGCGCGGCCGCCGACGCCGGCCTTGGGCATCGTCGCCCCCCAGCTCGGCAGAGTGCCCCGCGATCCATTTTCGAAACCGATTTCCGCTGCCGAACCGTCGCGCGACAGCACCACGGCGGGGAGCCAGTTGGCATAGCCGGCGCCGACGTTCAGCGTGGCGAGCGTGCGCGCCCAATTGCCGTCGGTGTCGATCTTCGCGATCCGGCCGCGCCAGCCCGCCGCCGCCTCGAAGCGGACGAGTCCGTCGCGCAGCGCGCCTTCGGCGGCATCCTGCACATTGCCGTCATAGGAGGTGCGCACCCACAGGCCGCCCGAATAGATTGCGTTGGGCCCGTCCGATGCGTTCTGGCCATAGCGGTCGATCAGCTCGCGGCGGACCTCTTCCATGAAATAACCGCCGACGCTGGGCCGCGGCGCATAACGCTCGACGACGCCCAGCGGCGCTGCCGCCGCGGCGGCGCGCTGCTGTTCGGTGATGAAGCCGTTCTCGACCATCTGCAGGAGCACATAGTTGCGCCGCTCGATGGCGCGATCGGCATTGCGCTCGATCGTGTAGTTGGACGGCGCCTTGGGCAGGATCGCCAGATAGGCGATCTCGGGAAGGGTGAGGTCGCCGACATCCTTGCGGAAATAGGCGCGGCTGGCCGATTGGACGCCATAGGCGTTGCGGCCGAGGAATATCTGGTTGAGGTACAATTCGAGGATCTGCTGCTTGGTCAGGGCATCCTCAATCCGGAAGGCGAGGATCGCCTCGCGCACCTTGCGCTTGATCGAATAATCGTCCCCGACGATCAGGTTCTTGGCGACCTGCTGGGTGATCGTCGATCCGCCCTTCGCGCGCCGGCCGCTGCCGAGCTTGGTCGCATAGTCCCACACCGCGCCGGCGAGGCCGCCGATGTCGATGCCGGGGTGGTGGAAGAAGGTCTTATCTTCGGCGGAGATGAAGGCATCGACGAGCATCGGCGGATATTCGTCATAGGAGAGCTGAACCCGCCGCTCGCGCGCGAAATCGGCGATCGGTTCGCCATCATAGCCGCGGACGTTGGTCGGCAGCGGCGGCTGATAGGCGAGCAGCGCATCGGCCGAGGGCAGCCCGCGTGCGAAGAAGAACCACATCAGCAGCCAGAACAGCGCCGCCGACCACAGCACATAGCCGGTCCAGCGCCAGCTCCGGAACGCCCAGAGCCGACGCGCCTCGGCGCGCCAGCCGGGAAGGGGGTTGTGGATTTTAGATGTGCTGGCCACGGCGGCGCTCTAGCAGCTTTGATGGGGTTTGGAAGGAGGAGAGCTTCATCGGTCTCCCCTCATCGTCATTCCAGCGAAAGCTGGAATCCCCTTTTCCCTGTGTCGTGGAAAGGCAGTGAGATCCCAGCTTTCGCTGGAATGACGGGCCAAATCTTTCATCACTCCCCCGTCAGCCTGCGTGCGAAATGCGTCTCGACCGCCTTGCGCACGCCGATCGCGATATTGCGGCGGTAGTCCTTCGACAGCAGCAGCGCGAGATCGTCGGGATTGGAGATATAGCCGGTTTCCAGCAGCACCGACGGCACGTCGGGCGCCTTGAGCACGATTAGGCCGGCGAAGCGGTGCGCGTCGTCCTTGAAGTGGATGGTCGGCTCCATCTCGCGCTGGAGCAGGGTCGCGAACTGGGAGGATATGTTCATCGTCTCGCGCTGGGCGAGGTCCAGCAGGATCGACGACACCTCGTTGTTCTCGCCACCGAGATCGACGCCGTTGAGGATATCGGCGCGGTTTTCCTTGGCGGCGAGCTGGGCGGCGACGCGATCGGAGGCGACCTCGGACAGGGTGTAGATGCTGGCCCCGCGCGCGGCGGTGTTGGTCGCGCTGTCGGCGTGGACGGATATGAACAGGTCCGCCTTCAGCCGTCGCGCGATCTCGCGCCGTTCGCCAAGCACCAGGAAGCGGTCGTCGCTGCGGGTCAGCGCCACGCGGACCCTGCCGGAAGCGGCGAGTTCGTCTCGGATCGCCCTGGCGATCGCCAGGGCGACATCCTTCTCTCTTGTCGCCCCGTCGGTCGATTGTGATCCCGGATCATGGCCGCCATGGCCGGCGTCGATCACCACCAGCGGCCGCTTGCTGCCTCGGGCGCCGATGACGGCAGGAACCGGCAACGGCGCGGGCGGATCGAGCGGCACGGTGATGCCGCCGCGTTGCGGTGCGCGCGCGTCCACCGGCTTCGCCGGGTCGAGGCCGAACAGCTGGCGGCCCCTGCGCACCGCTCGACCGAACAGGCTTTCGGTGACCGGCTTCAAGGTCAGGGTCAGCGACAGATGATCGGGAGAAAAACTGGCGTCCGAGACGACCGCCGCCGTGTTGAGCTCGAATACCACCCGCGCGGTATCGGGGTCATATTGGCCGTGGCGGGTGGATGCGATCAACCCGCCCGAGGCCGCTACCCGGCCCATCCGCGTGCCCGGCAGGTCGACGGCTATCCGTTGCGGCGCGGACAGCATGAAGGCCGAAGCGGTGGCCACTGGCTTGTCGAAGCGCAGGGTGATCGCCATCTCGCCGATGTCGACGGCCGTGATCGCCGCCGCTGCCCGCGCTGCGGCGGGCACGAAAAGCATTAGGAGCGCACATAGGCAAAGGGCGAGGCGCCTGCTGGAACTTGGTCTTGGCAAATTGGCCCCACGATACCCGGCCGGTCCTGAAACGCCGACAGCCCTGACACTTAACCAAAGCTGGGCGGCTCTTGTCCAGTGTGGTGATGCTTGCCCCGACCGGCGTCGGATGCTAGCACCGCTTGTCCGGATCTCGGCCGATGCGCGCCCAATGCGCGGATCGCGAGCGCCGTGCCGGACCTGTCGTCGTGATTTCGCGACGGCGCAACAGGTTGACGATCGCATGAGTCATTTTTCGCCCCGTTTCGAACGCTGCCAGACTGTTGGCGGCGTATGGAACGGCGCCTCCTTTCCGGCGCGGCGCGCCGGATGTGACCACGCGACGGCTGCGAACACCTTTCTTTCACCATCGATGATGCGCTCGGATGCGACGCGGCTTGCCGCACCGCCCGGCGCCTCGTCTTCATCATATCGCGCGTGCAGGCCCGGCGTCGTCGCCGGCCCACGCGCCTGGAGAATATTGAATGACAACCCGCATGCTAATCGACGCACGCCACCGGGAGGAAACCCGCGTGGCCGTCGTCCAGGGGAACCGCATCGAGGAATTTGACTTTGAGTCTGCCGAGCGCAAGCAGCTCAAGGGGAATATCTATCTCGCCAAGGTAACGAGGGTCGAACCGTCGCTGCAGGCGGCGTTCGTGGATTATGGCGGCAATCGCCATGGCTTCCTCGCCTTCTCGGAAATCCACCCCGATTATTATCAAATTCCGAAGGAGGATCGCGAAGCGCTGCTGCGCGAGGAGGCCGAGCACGCCGCCGAGGAAGAGGCGCTGCGCGCCCGCGATTCCGACCATGACGAAGACTTCGACGAGGTTGAGGACGACGGCCACGATCATCACGATCATGATGATGGCCAGGATCATGGCGAACACGGCGAAGAGGGCGGCGACGAACGGCCGCGTACGCGCCGGGAATCGGTTGGCGGCGGCTCCGACGACGGTGCGGTCGAGAATCTTCGCCAGCGGCGGATGAACCTGCGCCGCCGCTACAAGATCCAGGACGTGATCCGCCGGCGCCAGGTGCTGCTGGTCCAGGTCGTCAAGGAAGAGCGCGGCAACAAGGGCGCTGCGCTGACCACCTATCTCTCGCTGGCCGGCCGCTATTGCGTGCTGATGCCGAACACCAGCCATGGCGGCGGCATCAGCCGCAAGATCTCGAACGCGGCCGATCGCAAGCGGCTGAAGACGATCATGGCCGAGCTCGATCTGCCGCGCACGATGGGCTGCATCGTCCGCACCGCGGGTCTCCAGCGCACCAAGACCGAGATCAAGCGCGACTTCGACTATCTCGCCCGGTTGTGGGACGAGATCCGCGAGAATACGCTGAGCTCCTCCGCGCCGGCGCTGATCTATGGCGACAGCGACCTGATCAAGCGGGCGATCCGCGACATCTACAACCGCGACATCGACCAGGTGATCGTCGAAGGCGAGGAAGGCTTCCGCCAGGCGCGCCAGTTCATGAAGCTGCTGATGCCGAGTCACGCCAAGAAGGTGGAGCTCTATGCCGACGCGGTGCCGCTGTTCCAGCGCTTCGGCGTCGAAGACCAGCTCGCGGCGATGTACCAGCCCTTGGTCCAGCTCAAGTCGGGCGGCTATCTGGTGATCAATCCGACCGAGGCGCTGGTGTCGATCGACATCAACTCGGGCCGGTCGACCCGCGAGCATAATATCGAGCAGACCGCGACCGCGACCAACCTCGAGGCCGCGCATGAGATCGCCCGCCAGCTGCGGCTGCGCGATATGGCCGGGCTCGTCGTCATCGACTTTATCGATATGGAGAACAACTCCAATATCCGTAAGGTCGAAAAGGCGATGAAGGAGGCGCTCAAAAACGATCGCGCCCGCATCCAGGTCGGCCGAATCTCCAGCTTCGGCCTGTTCGAGATGAGCCGCCAGCGCCTGCGCACCGGCGTGCTCGAGGCATCGACCCGCCAGTGCCCGCATTGCGAAGGCACTGGGCTGATCCGCACCGCCTCGTCGGCGGGGCTGTCGGCGCTGCGCATGCTCGAGGACGAGGCCGCCCGCGGCCGCGGCTCGCGGCTGATGCTGCGCGCCAGCCAGGAAGCCGCCTTCTACGTCCTCAACCGCAAGCGCGCCGAACTCGCCGAGATCGAGGATCGCTATGGGGTGATGATCGAAATCCTGTCGGACGGCACGCTCGAAGGCGCGCGGATGAGCGTCGAGGCCGGCGGCCCGCCGCCGAGCCATGCACCACGCTTGCCGACGCCGATGCTGATCGACGCCGACGACGATCTCATGGACGACGAGATCGAGGAGGAAGAAGAAGAGGAGTTCGAGGCCGAGGCTGAAGGCGGCGACGCCGAGGGCCAGGACGAGGGCGATCGTGGCGATGGCCGCGGACGCCGTCGCCGCCGTCGCCGTCGTCGCGGCGGCCGTGGCCGCGAGCAGGACGGTCAGGTCGAAGGCGCTGAAGCTAGTGAAGACGGCGCCGAGGCCGATGGCGAGGAAATGGCTGAAGCCGAGGACGCTCGGGACGGTGCCGAAGAAGGTGGCGAAGCTACCGGTGGCGAGGACAGCGGCGGCGAGCCGCGTCGCGGTCGTCGCCGTGGCCGTCGCTCGGGCCGCCGTCGCGGTGGCGAGGGCGCACCTGTCGAGGGCACGCCGGCCGAGCAGATCGAGACTATGATGTCCGAGGAACTGCCCGCTCCGGCGTCCCAGCCACAGGAAGCTGCGGCCGCCGAGGAAGCAGCCCCGAAGGGCCGCCGCCGGCCGCGCGCCCGCAAGGGTGAAGCCGTCGCAGCCGCTCCCGCTGTTGCCGAAGAGCCGGTGGCGATGCCGGTCGAGGAGGTCGTCGCGCCGGCCGAACCGGCTGCCGAGGAGCCCAAGCCGCGCCGCGGACGCCGCAAGAAGGTCGAGGCCGTAGAAATGGTCGAGGCGGACGCCGGTGAGCCCGCCGTCGCGCTGGAGGCTGTAGCGGAAGCTGCTTCCGCCGAGGCTCCGGTCGCTGCCGAAGCGCCCAAGCGCCGCAGCCGTGCACGCGCCAAGGCCGCGCCTGGCGAAACCGCCGAGGTGATGGCCGCACCGGCCGAAGCCGAGACGCTCGGTGCCGATGACGCGGCGTCGGAGGAAGAAGGCGAAGGAGGCTCGCCACGCCGCGGCTGGTGGCAGCGCACCTTCGGCGCCTGAAGATGATCGGCGGGTCGGCTCGGGCTGGCCCGCCGTGCTTCACGCGCGGTTCAGCCGCGTAGCGCGAGGATGGATGAGCATGGGCCGGTTCCCCGTATCGTCGAAACATCTGCGCCTCGCGCTGCGCATGCTGCTGTTCCTGTGGCTGTCGATGTCGCTGGGCGCGCAGCCGCTGCTGGCGCAGTCGATCCTGCGCGATGCCGAAACCGAGGCCTATCTCAAGGAGATCGCCGCGCCACTCGTGGCGGCGGCCGGTTTGCAGCCCGGTAATGTCGACATCATCCTGATCGGCGACAAGGAGATCAACGCCTTCGTCGCCGGCGGGCAGGCGGTCTATATCCATAGCGGGCTGATCGAAGCCGCGGACAACACCAGCGAAGTCCAGGGCGTGATCGCCCATGAGCTCGGCCATATCACCGGCGGCCATGTCATCCGGTTCGGCGAAGGCGCCAAGGCCGCCACGGGCATCACGCTGCTGTCGCTGCTGCTGGGCGCGGCGGCGATGGCGGCGGGTGCGGGCGACGCCGGCATGGGCGTGATGATGGCGGGGCAGCAGGCGGCGATGGGAAAGTTCCTCGCCTTCAACCGGGTGCAGGAAGCCAGCGCCGACGCCGCCGGGGTCGGCTTCCTCAACAAGGCCGGCCTCTCGGGCAAGGGCATGCTCAGCTTCTTCCTGAAGCTGAAGAAGGAGGAGTTTCGCTACGCCTCCACCTATGCCGAGATCGATCCGTTCATGCAGACCCATCCGATGTCGGGCGACCGCGAGGCGGCGCTGTCGAACGACGTGATCAAGTCGCCCAGCTACAACCACAAGACCGATCCCGCGCTCGACGTGCGCTTCCAGCGGATCAAGGCCAAGCTTGTCGGCTATATGGACGATCCGACCACTGCGCTGCGCAAATACCCCGAAACCGACCAGAGCGCGCCGGCACATTATGCGCGGGCCTATGCATGGCACCGCGGCGCCTATCCCGACAAGGCCGTCGAAGAGGTGAACAAGCTGGTCGCCCTGGCGCCGAAGGATCCCTATTATCGTGAACTGCAGGGGCAGATACTGCTGGAATCGGGCAAGCCGGAGGAGGCGCTCGCACCGCTTCGGCTCGCGGTGCAGGGATCGCGCGGGTCGCCGCTGATCGCATCGCTGCTCGGTCATGCGCTGATCGCAACCGAAGATCCGGCCAATCTCAGGGAGGCTCGTGACGTGCTCAAGGTGTCGGTTGCACGCGACCGCGACAATCCCTTCGCGTGGTACACGCTCGGCATGGCTTATGCACAGCTGGGCGACGAGCCGCGCGCGCAGCTCGCCACGGCGGAACGTTATGCGCTGATCGGCAACAACCGGCTGGCAATGGCCAGCGCCGAGGCGGCAATGGCGCGGATCCCGCGCGGCACGCCCGATTATCTCCGCGCCGAGGATATCGCCCTGTCATCGCGCGCCGCAGCAAGCGACCGCAAGAAATGACGATCAAGGATCATATGCTCCGCAACCGACGCCTGGCCGCCACGATCGGTGCCGGCGCCGCGCTCCTGCTCGCCGGCGGCGCCGGCTGGCTGGCGCACCAGCGCACCGCCGCGCCGGCCAGCAAGGCTCAGATCGAGATGGTGGTGCGCGACTATATTCTGGCTCATCCCGAAATCCTTCCGCAGGCGATGGAAAGGTTGCGCGAAAAGCAGGGGCAGGACGCTTATGCCAGCAACAAGGCCGCGCTCGAAACGCCGTTCGCCTCCGCCTGGGCCGGCAACCAGCATGGCGATGTGACGCTGGTGATGTTTACCGATTATGCCTGCGGCTATTGCCGGTCGAGCCTGCCCGACGTCGATCGGCTGCTGGCGAGCGATCCGAAGCTGAAGGTGGTATGGCGCGAGATCCCGATCCTCGGCCCTGGCAGCGAAATTGCCGCCAGGGCTAGCCTGGCCGCGGCGCAGCAGGGCGCGTTCCGCGCCTTCCATGAACGGATGTTCGCCGCCGGGCGTCCCGATCCGGCGAAGGTGACCGCGGTGCTGCAATCGCTGAAGCTCGATGCTGGCCGGCTCCGCCGTGATGCCGCCGGCCCGGCCGTGGTGGCTGAGCTTCAAAAAAATCTCGACCTGGCGAGAAAGATCGACGAGTCGCTCGCAACCCCGACCTTCGTCGTCAACGGCCAGATGCTGAAGGGAGCCGTCGGCTACGACGCGCTTAAACAGGCGATCGACGAGGCGCGGCGCCGGACCTGACCATCGTCGCAAACAAGCCCGGATCCGTCATTCCGGCGGAGGCCGGAATCTCAGTAGAGGTTCGTGACCTATGCTCCGTCCTCGCTGATCGAGACCTCGGCCTGGCGAGTAGACTCAGGACTGCCGCTTCACCACCCCGCCTTCGATGGTCGCGCTCGCGGGATGATGGCGGTCGAGGTGGCGCTTGATCATCCTGAGATTGCGGCTGTTCGAGCGAAAGAAGAAGTCGGGAATCGCGCCTACCCAGGGAATGGCACCGAGCAGTAGATCCAAGCCGACATTGCCGAACATCCGGGTCAGCTGCCATTTCGACATGCCGAGATTGCGCGCTTCCCAGGCCAGCCAGCTTCCCATCACTGCACCAATGGCCGGTCCGACCAGGGGCACCATGTCGAGCAGCACGTCGAGCCCCACCGGTCGGTTGAGGCCCGGAATGACGAACATCCGTTCGAGCAGCGCTTCCATCGCCTCGACCCGGCGGCGAACCGATGCGGGATCGCGGCCCATGCCGGGCACGCGATCGGATAGCCCGTCGAAATCGGCCGGGGTGGGGCGTCTCATGCTCATTCTCCAGTTGGTGCCAACTGATCGCATCAGCGGTTGCTTTGGTTCCCGATCAGCGGTGCGAGGGGGTGGACCCCGCGCGCGTTGAGGCGAAAGCCCGGCAGATCCGGCGCCGCCAGCGACCAGCGCACCGGCTGCGCGATCGGGATGAACGGGGCCATTTCGGTCATGCGCCGCTCCGTATCCGCGATCATCCGCGCGCGCAGCACGGGTTCGGTGGCGTTGCGGGCGGCCCGGAACGCCTGATCAGCCTCCTCGCTGCAGGGCCGTCCGCTGTCGCAGAGGAAGTGGGCGAGGAACCAGTCGGCCTGGTCGGCCGGGCCGATCTCGTCGATCAGCCGAAGCTCCGCGGGATCGCGCGGCCCAACCCGTTTCGCCTCGACTCCGATCCAGCGCCATTGCCGCTGGATGGCCGCGAACAATATGGCCGATCCTGGGCCCTCGGGCATGGCGAGGGTCAGCCGCACTGCGCCATCCACGCCATGCTGCAGTCGCCAGATCCCGACGATCCGCCGCGCGGTGGCCACCCGGCCGGCAAGGGCTCGCTGGTCCGATCCGCGAACATTGGCAAAAGCCTGCGCCCAGAAAGGCCGAGCCGGTTCGGCAACGTCGGTCAACCCCGGTGGCAGGATCGACTGGACCGGCCGCCAGCCCGGCACGCCCAGCGCGTCCCCGATCGCATCGCGGTCGAGCGCCATCGCCAAGGCCTGGCGCATCTCGACCGCCATCAGCGGCGCCGAGCTGCGGGCCACGCGGAAGCCGAACAGCCCGACCGCGGGATCGACCTGCACGTTGCGTGGCGGGATGTTGGCCAGCCTGGTGTAGACGAAGTCGTCATAGCCGCCGCCGGTGACAAGCGTCGCCTCGCCATTGGCGAAGCGCGACACGGCGAGCGCCACGCGTTCCCCGCGCAGGTGGATGCGACGCCGGGCGGCGGCCTCGGCCTTGCCGTCCTCGTCGGGGCCTTCGACGCCCTTTGGCCGCAATCTGGTCAGCCGGCCCACCTTGCCGTCGATCAGCAGGGGACCGG
Source organism: Rhizorhabdus argentea (assembly GCF_037861105.1). NCBI lineage: Bacteria > Pseudomonadati > Pseudomonadota > Alphaproteobacteria > Sphingomonadales > Rhizorhabdaceae > Rhizorhabdus > Rhizorhabdus argentea. Next base: position 212,199 of record NZ_JBANFK010000005.1, on the reverse strand, counting down.
TGCCCTTGCCGTCGATCAGCAGCGCGAAGGCGGGGCTGGCAAGCAACGACATCAGTTCGGGCCGCGGCGCGGCAAGCCGGATCTCGATGACCTCCGGAGTGACCGCCACGATTTCGCGGACTCCGTCGAGCCCGATGCCCAGTGCGCGGTCGCTATAGCGCCGTAGCAGCCTGCGAAGCTGGCTTGCCACCTTGTCGGCGTCGGCGAGCTCGTGGTCGAGCCGAAAGGTGTAATAAAGCCCGTCATCGGAGATCGCCCAGCGGATCGCCAGCCCCGGCTGGACCTGGCCCCCGGCGTCGATGCCCACCAGTCCCTGTGCGACTGCGCCGAGCAGCGCTGCGTCGGCCTGGCGGGGCAGTGCGCTGGCCGGATCGCGCAGGCGCGTCTCGCGGCCGATCACGCTGACCGTTACCTGCTCGTCATTGTCGCCGCGGCCGCAACTCGCGAGCAGCATTGCGGCAAGAAGCACGATCGGGGCGTGACGCATCATCTCAGGCGCAGGGTCCAGCTGGGGTGCATGTTAGGCGCATTGTCGTGCCAGCCATCGACGCGCGGGGCAACCAGGGCACGGCTGACATAATGGTATAGCGGGACGAGCGGCGCGTCCTCGACCAGGATCGCCTCGGCCGCGCGCATCGCCCTGGCGCGTGCCTTCGGGTCGGCGATGGCCATCGCACGATCGAGCGCGGCGTCGAAGGCGGGGCTGGCATAGCCCGCATAGTTGAGCGGGCCGGCGTCGGAGCGGTGGATTGCGAGATAATTCTCCGGAGCGGGGACATCGCCGATCCAGCCCGACCGCGCGAAGGCGAAGTCGCGGCGGCGGAGGCTGGCGAAATGCAGCGACGCCTCGCTATTGAGGAGATGCGCCTCGATGCCCAGAGGCCGCCACATCGCCGCCATCGCCACCGCGACCCGACGATGATCGGCGTCGCTGTTGAACCGCATGTCGAACAGGAGCTTGCGACCCGGTCCATAGCCCGCCGCCGCCAGCAGTTCGCGCGCAACGCCTTGCCGGCGCTCGCGGCTCCAGCCGGCCCAGACCGGCCGATAGCCGCCAGGCGCACCCGCCACCGCCGGCGGAACCACGCCCCAGGCCGGCAGCGTGCCGAGGCCGATCAGCTTCTGCGCTATCCACGGCCGGTCGACCGTCATCGACAGCGCGCGTCGGACGCGGGCATCGTCGAAGGGCGGAGCGGTGGTGTTGAAGATGAAATAATAGCTGCCGTTATAAGCGGCGACATGCGCCGCGCCGGGCAGGCGTTGCGCGATCCAAGCGGCTCGCGTCGGCGGAAAATCGTTGCTGGTGTCCGCCTCGCCCGCGGCGAAGCTGCGCACCGCCGTCAGCCGGTCGGTTATGGGCCGCCATTCCACCTCCGCAATCGCCGCGCGGCCATCGTGCCAATGGGGATTGCGGGCGAGCCGGATCCGCTCGTTGAGCCGCCATTCCTGCAGCCGATACGGCCCCGAAGTGACGAGCGGCCGTTCACCTGTCCAGCCGTCGCCCAGCACCGCGATGCGATGAACCGGCAGCGCCGCCACTGCCGGCAGCGCCAACAGGGCCGGCAATGCCGGCATCGGCGCGTGCAACCGGACGATCACGGCGTCGCGATCCGGCGTTACGCTGTCGATGTCGATGAACAGCGCGGCGCTCGGCGATGCCGTCGCGGAATCGCGCAGCCGCGCGAACACCGCGGCAAAGGTGGCGGGCGTGATCGGCGCGCCATCCGAGAAGCGCAGGCCGGGGCGCAGCGGAAAGCGCCAGCTCCTGCCGTCGGGCGACATGCTCCAGCCAGTTGCCAGCCCCGCTATCGCCTCGCCCTTGCCATTCATGCGGGTGAGACCCTCGAACTGGTCCTGGGCGACGCGGATCGTCGCGAGGTCCGACGCTCTTTGCGGATCGAGGCTCTTCACCTCGTCGTCGGCCAGGCGGACGATGCGGTCGTGCGGTGGCCCCTCGCGAGGGCCGCCATGGCATGCGGCCAGGAGGAGCAGGATCGGGAGGATGAGGCAGCGCATCGGTGCTGCGGTTAGGCCCGATGCAGCGGCGTTGCTCAACCCTTTTCCATTGCCCCGATCGTCTTTCCGGCGGAGGCGGGAATCCCGGTAGAGACGCGCGACCTCAACTCCGTCCTGGGTCCGCGCCGTGATCACGGGCAGCGGCACCGAGCGAGCGACAGGATACTTCAGGCCAGGACACTAGCAGACGTTTCAGGCGGACAGGGCTTTCCGCAAGGCCTCCGACAGCGCGCCGGGCGAGAAGGGCTTGCGCAGGATGATCGCCGCGTCGCCGACCGCTTCGTCGATCGCATCGGACTGAGCAAAGCCGGTGGCGAAGACGATCTTCAGGTCGGGCCGCCGGGCGAGCGCAGTGCGCGCGACTTCGGCGCCGTTCATGCCGGGCATTGCAAAGTCGAGCAGGATCGCCTCGGGCGGGTTGCCGTCGATCTCGACCAGCGCCTGCCCGCCATTCTCTGCGGTGCTGACCGCACAGCCGAACCCGCGGAGCATGTCGGCAATGACTTCGCGGATTATCGGCTCGTCGTCGACCACGAGGATCTTGAGTCCGGCAAGGTGCTGGAGCTCGCCGGGGGGAGCGTGACGCGGCGTCGTGTCGGGGGCGATCGGGCCATCGGCCCGCCGCAGGAAGATGGTGATCGAACTGCCTCTGTCCGGTACGGACTCGATGGTGACGGTGCCGCCGCTCTGGCGCGCCATCCCGAACACCATGCTCAAGCCCAGGCCGGAGCCCTGCCCGACAGGCTTGGTGGTGAAGAAAGGCTCGAATGCGCGGGCGATCACGTCCGGCGTCATGCCGGTGCCGGTATCGGTGACCGTGATGCCGACATAATCGTCATCGTCGACATCGTCGCGTCCTTCGAGAGTGCGATTGCGCACCTCGACGTGCAGCTTGCCGCCGCCCGGCATGGCGTCGCGTGCATTCAGCGCCAGGTTGAGCAGGGCAAGCTCGAACTGCACGCTATCCGCCAGTACGCCGTGTGGGGCCTCATCGATGTCGAAGCTCAGTTCGACCGAAGGGTCGATCGTGCGCGCAAGCAGCTCCTTGATGCCGGCGAGCAGATCGGCGACGCGGACCGGCTTGAGCTCGATCCGCTGGACGCGCGAGAAGGACATCAACTGGCTGGTGAGTCGTCGTCCGCGATCGACCGCGGACAAGGCCATGTCCACCAGATGCTGGACGCGCTCGTCGTTGGCGGTGCGGGAGGCCACCAGGTCGAGGCTACCGCTCACCGCCTGAAGCAGGTTGTTGAAATCATGCGCGATGCCGCCGGTCAGCTGGCCTATCGCTTCCATCTTGCGGGCCTGTACCAGTGCGGCTTCGGCCTTTTCCCGTTCGACGATCTCGGCGCGCAGCGCTTCGTTGGCCAATCGTAGATGGGTCGGGGACGGCAGCGCGATTGCCTTGGGGAGCAGCGGCCATAGCAGGATCGCGGTCAGCACCGATGCGGCCGCGGTGATCGCCTTGACGATGGCCTCGAGCTGATAGGCGCCGTTCCACAGATTCCACAGCGCGACGACATGAGTCAGGCCGCACGCCATTATGAAAAGCGCGAACAACCAGAAGATGCCGCTGAACTCCACGTCGCGGCGCCGGCGCACGAAGGTGACGAGTGCGATCGGAATGGAGAAATAGGCGAGCGCGATCAGGACATCGGAGATCGCCATCGTCCACACCAGCCACGGCCGCCACAGCAGGCAATAGCCATGTGGCGCATAACCACCGCCGAGCAGCTGCTGGATCATCGAAATCACCCGCGTTTCCCCTACGCTTGTCGATTATCCGCACAGAGGTAACCGAAGCCGTCTCGCGCAGGAAGATGGAACGGTCGCGGAACAGGGTCGTTCTGACCTCGCAAGCTTGTCGCGCGGCTTCGTCGCGGCGGCTCCCGAGGAGAGTGAAAATGGGCAAGGGCCTGATCCTGTGGTTGCTCGGCGTACCTGGCATCGTTGTCATTGGACTGCTGCTGTTCCACGTCATCTGACCAGCGATTTCACCGCTGACATCTCCGGTCGATATTTTCAGCTAAGAGCGCCCGATCGATGATTCGGGTGGGAGTGGCGTTTTGCGGGTAAGGGCATGGTCGGATGCGGGGGTGGCGCGCCTTTTGCTGGCGGGCATGACGCTGTGCGGCGAAGCCGCCTTGGCCCAGAATGCCGAGCCCCCGGCCCGCGCCGAGCAGGCGCCGCAGGACGACGGGCAGGACTATGATGAATCGGAGACGATCGTCGTAACCGGCCGGCGGCAGCCCGGCGCGGTGATCGGCGATATCGCGCCGGAGCAGCAGTTGAACAGCGGCGATGTACGCGCCCTCGGGGTGAGTTCGGTCGCCGAGCTGCTCCAGGAACTGGCGCCGCAGACGCGCAGCGATCGCGGCCGCGGCGGTGAGCAGCCGGTCACCCTGCTCAACGGCCGCCGCATATCGGGCTTTGCCGAGATTCGCGACATCCCTGCCGAGGCGATCGAGCGGGTGGATATCCTCCCCGAGGAGGTCGCGCTCAAATATGGTTACAGCGCCGACCAGCGCGTGGTGAACATCGTGCTGCGCCGCCGTTTCCGCGCTATCACCGGAGAGATTGAGGGGGCCACCACCACCCAGGGTGGCGGCAACAGCGGCCAGGTCGAACTCAACCTGCTCCACATCCGCCGCGACCAGCGGCTCAACCTCAACCTGGAATATCAGGCGAGCGCTGCGATCAGCGAGGACGACCGCCACCTGATCTCGCGCAGTGGTGGCCAGCTGTTCGACACCGTGGGCAACATCGTCGGCATTCCCTCGGGCGCCCAGATCGATCCGGCGCTGAGCGCGCTTGCCGGCGCGCCGGTGACCGTCGCCGGCGTTCCTGCCAGTGCCGCCAACGGGGCGCCCTCGCTCGGCGATTTCGTGGCCACGGCCAATCGCGCCAATGTCACCGACATCGGCCGCTATCGGACGATCCGCCCGGAGACGAAGACGCTCAGCCTCAATTCCGTCTATGCGCGCAACATCTTCGGCACTGTCGCCGCGACCATCAACGCGACGCTGGACGTGACCGACAGCGATTCGCTGCGCGGCCTGCCGGGCGCCAGCCTGACCTTGCCCGCCGGCAATCCTTATTCGCCATTCGGTTCGGACGTGACCCTGCGGCGTTATCTGGGCGCTAGCCCGCTCACCCAGCAGGTCGACGGCACCAGCGGCCATCTCGGGTTCACGCTCGACAAGGACGTCGCCAAATGGCGAATGTCGCTGACCGGCAATTACGATCATGACGTGACGCGCACCCGCACGACTCGAGGGATCAATGTCTCCGATCTGCAGGCCGGTCTGGATGCGGGGAACACGTCGCTCAATCCTTTCGGCGTCGACGGGCGCTTTGTCGATCGCGCCCGCGCGAAATCGGACAGCGGCAATGTCCAGCTGGTCGCGAGCGGCCCGCTGGCCAGCCTGCCGGCCGGGCCGGTCAACGCCAGCTTCAAGGCCGGCGCAAGCGCGCTGGGCCTCGATGCGACATCGGTGCGCTCCGGCATAGCCGCGTCGAGCGACCTGTCGCGTACCGATCTCAACGGCCGGGTCAGCTTCGACCTGCCGGTCGCCAGCCGCCGGGAGGGCGTGCTCGCCGCGATCGGCGACCTGTCGCTCAACGTGAACGCCGCCTTCGACCGCTATTCGGACTTCGGCACGCTGGGCAGCTGGGGCTATGGCGCCAACTGGACGCCGCGCGATGGGATCGCGCTGATCTATTCGATGAGCGAGGACCGCAACCCGCCGAGCGTCCAGCAGCTCGGCAATCCCGTGGTGCTGACGCCCGATGTCCGCACATTCGACTATGTTCGCGGCACCACCGTCGACATAGCCCAGCTTGGCGGCGGCAACCCCCTGCTGGATGCGGATCGGCGCCGGGTGATGAAGATCGGCGCCACGCTCAAGCCGTTCAAGGCCGATCTCACCCTCACCGCCAACTATGTGAACAGCCGCATCCGCAACGCCATCGCGGGCTTCCCCGAACCCACCGCCGCGATCGAGGCCGCCTTCCCCGAACGCTTCACCCGCGATGCCGATGGCGATCTGCTTCGCATCGACGCCCGCCCGATCAACTTCGCGCGGCAGGATCGCAGCGAGCTGCGCTGGGGCCTGACCTTCAGCCAGCGTCTCAAGACCGCGCAGACGTTGATCGACGCGATGCGCAACAGTCCGCGCGCCAAGCGGATGATGGAGCAGCGCGCGGCCGCCGCCGCCGCACGCGGCGAAGCGCGGCCCGCCGGCGACGCACCGCGTGATGGCGGACGCTGGCGCGGCGGTGGCGGCGGCTTCGGCGGGCGCGGCGGCGGGCAGGGCGGGCGTCTCGCGCTATCGGTCTTCCACACCTGGCACTTCAAGGACGAGGTGCTGATCCGTCGCGGGCTGCCGGTGCTCGATCTGCTCAACGGCGACACGATCGGCTCGGGCGGCGGCACCGCACGGCACGAGCTCGAGGTGCAGGCCACCTATTCGAACAACGGCCTCGGCGCGCGGCTGACCGCCAACTGGCAGAGCGGAACTACGGTCACTGGAGCGGCCGGGCTGCCGACGGGTAACCTGCGCTTCTCGCCGCGCGCATCGGTCAATGCGCGGCTGTTCGTCAATCTCGCGCAGATCCCGTCGCTGATCGAACAGGGCTGGGCGCAGGGCGCCCGGATATCGCTGCGCATCGACAATCTGTTCGATTCGCACCTGAAGGTGCGCGACGCGACGGGAGCGACGCCGCTCCGCTACCAGCCCGGCTATCTCGATCCGGCCGGGCGGACGATCCGGTTGCAGTTCCGGAAGCTGTTCTTCTGATGGATCAGCGCGCCGGCTGCACCATCGCCCGGCATTCCCCGAAACCGATGGGGACATAGCCGTCGGCGCGCGCCGTCGCGGTCAGGATTACCTCGTCGCCATCGGCGAGGAAGCCGCGCTCTTCGCCATTCGGCAGCAGCACCGGCTGGGTGCCGCCGCGCGAAAGCTCCAGCAGGCTGCCGAAACCGTCTTCGCTGGGCCCCGAGAGCGTGCCGGTGCCGAGCAGGTCGCCCGGATTGAGGTTGCAGCCGTTCGACGCGTGGTGGGTGACCAGCTGCGCGACCGTCCAGTACATGTTCGACGCCGGGCCGTGGCTCAGCCGGTGTGGCGACAGCCCGGCGTCGCGCATCTTCGCGGTGAGCAGGCTTGCCTCCAGATCGATGGCCAGCGCGCCATGGGCCTGATCGGCGTCGTCCCACAGATAGGCGAGTGGCATGGGATCGCCGTCGGGTCGCGGTGGCTGGGCGATGCGGAACGGTGCCAGCGACTCCGCGGTGATGACCCAGGGCGACACCGTCGAGTGGAAATTCTTCGCCAGGAACGGACCAAGCGGCTGGGACTCCCACGCCTGGAATTCGCGCGCAGACCAGTCGTTCAACAGGCAGAAGCCGGCGATATGATCCGCCGCGTCGGCAATCGGTATCGGATCGCCCAGGTGATTGCCCCGGCCGACCCACACCCCCAGCTCCAGTTCGTAATCGAGCCGTGCGGTCGGTCCGAATACCGGGCTGTCGGCATTGGGCGGCTTGCGCTGGCCGCGCGGCCGCACCACCGGCACGCCCGAAGGCCGGATCGAAGAGGCGCGGCCATGATAGCCGATCGGTACATATTTATAGTTGGGCAGCAGCGGATTGTCGGGCCGGAACTGCCGGCCGACATTGTTGGCGTGATGGATGCCCGCGTAAAAATCGGTGTAATCGCCGATCGCGGCCGGCAGGTGCATCGTCACCGCGCTCTGGTCGTACAGGTGGGGGGCGATGGCAGCACGATGGCCGTCGTCGGACAACAGGCTCGAGAGCTTGCGGCGCAACGCCACCCGCCGCTCCGGCGCAAGCGCGAACAGTGCGTTGAGCGTGCCCCCGGTCACTTCCACCGGCAGCAGCCAGGTGATCGCCGCCAGATCGAGCAGCTTGTCGCCGATCGCGACGGCGGGCCTTGGAGGTCGGCCGTCGACGGAGAAGATGCCATAAGGCAGGTTCTGGACCGGAAAATCGGCGTGTCCGTCGGCGCCGGGCACCCAGCTGGTCAGCGCCGGATCATGAGTTTCGTCGATCACGATCATCGCGGCAGCTCCGCCTTGGCGAAACCCGTCCAGACATCGTCATAGTCGAGCTGCATCAGCGGCGTTTCGAGCGCGAAGCGGGTCGGGCGCAACACCGCGCGGCTTTCGAACATGAAGGCCATCACGCCCTCGATCTTGCGGGGCTGGAGATCGGCGGTGAGGGCTTCTTCGTAGCTCGCCCTGTCCGGGCCGTGGCCTGACATCCGGTTGTGCAGCGATCCGCCGCCCGGCGCGAATCCGCTGGCCTTGGCGTCGTAGCTGCCTTCGATCAGGCCCATATATTCGCTCATTATATTGCGGTGGAACCAGGGCGGCCGGAAGCTGTCCTCGGCCACGGTCCAGCGTGGCGGAAAGATCACGAAATCGCAATTCGCGGTGCCGGCCGTGTCGCTCGGTGAGGTCAGCACCGTGAAGATCGACGGATCGACATGGTCGAAGCTGACCGTGTTGATCGTGTTGAAGCGGCGCAGGTCGTAACGGCATGGGGCGAGGTTGCCGTGCCAGGCGACGACGTCGAAGGGCGAGTGATCGAGCATTGTCGTCCACAGCGATCCCTCGAACTTCTGGACCAGTTCGACCGGCTCGTCGACATCCTCGTACCACGCCGACGGCGTCTCGAAATCGCGCGGATTGGCGAGACCGTTCGAACCGATGGGTCCCAGCTCCGGAAGGCGGAAGGGCTCCCCGCGGTTCTCGCAGACATAGCCGCGCGCCGCGCCATCGGTCAGCTCGACCCGAAAGCGCACGCCGCGCGGAATAAGGGCGATCTGGAGCGGCTCGATCTCGATCAGCCCCATTTCGGTGACGATGCGTAGCCGGCCCTGCTGCGGCACGATCAGAAGTTCGCCATCGGCGTTGAAAAAGGCGCGATGTTTCATCGACAGGGTCGCGGCGTAGAGATGCACGCCCATGCCGGCATTGCCCGCGATGCTGGCGAGCCCGTCGATGAAGTCGGTGGGCTCGGCCGGCAGTGGAAGCGGATCCCATCGCAGCCGATTGGGGGTGGGGGGCGCCTCGTCGAACGGGGCGGAGCGCAGCAGACTCCACCGGGTGTAGGGCTTGAACGGAGGATGGTTGGCGGCAGGGCGCAGCCGGTAGAGCCAGCTGCGCCGATTCTCGCTACGCGGCGCGGTGAAGGCAGTGCCGGAAAGCTGCTCCGCATAAAGGCCGAAGGGCACATGCTGTGGCGAATTCCGCCCGATCGGCAGGGCGCCGGGAACCGCCTCGGTCGCAACATGATTGGCGAAGCCGGGAAAATACGCCTCGACCATTCACCCCTCCGCTCGACGGGAGGGGCTTGCCCAGCGCTTATGGCCGATCACGCCTTCACCACGCCGCGGCGGATCTGGTCGGCTTCGATCGATTCGAACAACGCCTTGAAATTGCCCTCGCCGAAACCCTCATTGCCCTCGCGCTGGATGATTTCGAAGAATATCGGGCCGACCATGTTCTCGGTAAAGATCTGCAACAACAGGCCGCCGCCGGTTTCGGGAGCGCCATCGATCAGGATGCCGCGCTTGCGCATCTCGCCGACATCATGGCCGTGGCCGGGCAGGCGCTTGTCTATGCCGTCGAAATAGCTGTCGGGGCTGACCTGGAAACGGATGCCATTGGCGCGCAGGGCATCCACGGTGGCGAAGATGTCGTCGGTCGCCAGTGCCAGGTGCTGGATGCCCTCGCCCCGATATTCGCGCAGGAATTCCTCGATCTGGCTGTTCTCGTCCTGGCTTTCGTTCAGCGGTATGCGGATCTTGTCGTCGGGCCCGGTCATCGCCCGGCTCACCAGCGCCGTCGCCTTGCCCTCGATGTCGAAATAGCGGATTTCGCGGAAGTTGAAGACGCGTTCGTAGAACCGCGCCCAATGATCCATCCGCCCGCGATGGACATTATGGGTCAGGTGATCGAGCGTGTGGAGGCCGACCGAGCGGTCATCCTTCTTTGCACCCGGCACTGGCCGGAAATCGATATCGTAGATCTCCTGCGCGCCATAGCGGTCGATCAGATAGAGGTTGGAGCCGCCGATGCCCTCGATCGCGGGGATGTTGAGCTCCATCGGGCCGACCGGGCCCTGCACGGCCTTTGCCCCGCGTTTGACGGCTTTTTCCAGAGCCTTGGCGGCATCGTGGACGCGGAACGCCATCGCGTTGGCGGACGGTCCGTGCGCGGCGCGGAAGTCCGCAGCCTGGCCGGTCGCGTCCATGTTGAGGATGAAGTTGATGTCGCCCTGATTGTAGCGGCGGACATTCTTCGAGCGGTGATCGCCGAGGTGCGTGAAGCCCATCGCCTCGAACAGGGCTGCCAACGCCTTTGGATCGGGACCGGTGAACTCGACGAATTCAAACCCGTCGAGGCCAAGAGGATTATGGTGGGGCTCGAGATGCGAATCGGTCATGGCCGCCTCTCCATTGTAACATATGAAACGATTATCCGGTTTGCGGTGAGTCGTGTCAAATGTTACCAACGCGCATGGCTCCGAAACGTCTTATCCTCGATCATTTCATCCCCTATAGGCTGTCGGTCACCTCCAATGTCGTCAGCGATGTCATCGCCAGCGCCTATGAGGCACTGTTCGGCCTGACCATTCCCGAATGGCGCGTGATCGCGGTGGTCGCCGAGAATGACGGCATCACCCAGCAGGGCATCTGCACGGCGACGCGGATGGACAAGGTGACGGTCAGCCGGGCGGCCATCGCGCTGGTCGATCGTGGCCTGATCGCGCGGGCGCCCAATCGTGCCGACCGCCGCTCACGGCTGCTCGCGCTCACCAATGCGGGGCAGGCGCTCTATGCGGAGGTCGCGCCCAAGGCGCTGGAATATGAGCAGCGGATCTTTGCCAGCTTCTTGCCCGAGGAAATAGATCGCTTCATGGCCATGCTGCACGCGATCGAGATGCGCGCGCTGGAGGTCGGCCACCCGTAGAGTGATTTCAAGTGGGGTGGACTCACCTGACGGCCCGGAAATCACGCCGACAAAGGGAAAGCTGTATCAAGTCCAGACATGCTTCCGCACCGCAGCGGGGAGGATTCGGAGATCTATGCCCTGACGCGCGCCCCGGCATGCGCTTCGATCAGGGCGTCGGTGGTCGCGGTCATGGCCGCACAGGGGCCCTGGCTGCCGAAAATGTGGTGGGCCGCCATGCCGCCCTCGATGATCAGCACAAGGCCATCGGCGAGTTCGTCGGGACTGGCGATGTCCATGCGTCGGGTGACCTCCGCCACCGTAGCCCGCATCTCCGCCTTGCAGTGCTCGAGCACGGCGCGGCCCGGATGACCGGGCTCGGGAATCTCGACAGCGGTATTGCTCATCGCGCAACCCCGAAAATCGGGTGCGGCGATCCGGCCGGCGAAGTAATGCACTATCGCCCGCAACTGATCCCGCGGGTCGTCTCCGGCCTGCTCCACCGCGGCGTGGAGAGCCGCCCGACTTTCGCGGCCGCTCTCTTCGAGGCAGGCGGCGACCAGTTCGTCCTTCGAAGCGAATGCGCGATACAGGCTCGGCTTGGTCACGCCCGCCTTGCACACGATTTCGTCTACCCCGACCGCCCGAATGCCGCGATGATAGAAGAGGTCGCGCGCCGCCTCGAATACGCGGATAGCGGCGGTCTTCTTGGATCCCGTCTCGTCGCTATCGCAAGTCAGACTGTTCTTGGGTGCAGGCACAGGCAATCCCATCCTCATTTCCGGTGGATATGTAACAGATCGGTACGGCCGATTCAACCTGTGTTTCCGGGCCGCCTGAATTTATGTCGTGCGACGATGCGGCCAGGCGAGCGCGGCATCGACCTACCGAACAGGTTCACTCTTTCCGCCTGCGGCAGTTATCCGAGCACGGGATCGATCTTGGCGTGCAGTTCGGCATATTCGTCGGCGGCCACGCTGTCCGCGACGATCCCGCCGCCCGCCCGCGCGATCAGGCGAGACGGCGTCGCGGCGATCGACCGGATCACGATCGAACTGTCTAACGTTCCGTCGTTCGAAAGCGCGAACAGAACTCCGAAAAACGGGCCGCGTGGCGATTCCTCGACCGCGTCTATGATCTCCACAGCCCGGCGCTTCGGTGCGCCCGTGATCGATCCGCCGGGAAAGGTTGCCGCCAGCAGGTCGATCGCATCCTTTCCGGTGCGCAACCGCGCATGGATAGCCGAGACGAGGTGCCAGACGGATGCGAAGCCTTCGAGTTCGGCGATCTGCGAGACGGTAACGCTGCCTTCCTCGGCGACGATCGAGAGGTCGTTGCGCAGCAAGTCGCAGATCATCAGATTCTCGGCGCGGTCCTTGGCCGATTCCGCGAGGCGCTCGCCGTTGCGGCGATCCTGTTCGGGATCGCTGGACCGCGGGGCGGTTCCCTTGATCGGCCGCGTCTCGACCCGGCCGGCGGGATCGCAGCGCACGAAACGTTCGGGCGAGGCGCTGAGCAGGCTGCTGCCGCCGCCGAGGTCGAGATAGGCGGAGAAGGGCGCCGGGGTGCGCGCGCGCAGGGCGAAATAGGCAGCGGCGGGCGAGAAGCCGGGCGGGCGCGGGGCCGCGAAGCGCGTGCTGATATTGGCCTGATAAATGTCGCCTGCGCGCAGATAGCCGAGCACCGCCTCGATCATCTTCGCGTGGCGCTCCGGGCTCGTCTCCTCGGCCCATGCCGGGACCGGGTGGCGTGCAGGCAGCGGCTCCGCGATGTCGAGCAGCCGGGCGAGGCGCTCCTCCGCACGCGTTGCGCCGCGCGGCCGGGCGAAGCCCCACGCACGCTGGGTGCCATGATCGAAGCCGAGCACCAGATCGTAGCGCCGCACGACAAGCGCGGGCAGTTCTGGGTCGGTGGCATGGCGGCTCCGCACCCCCAGCGCGCTGGGGCCGAGATCATAGGATAGCAGTCCGATCAGGCCACCGCTGAAGGGGAGCGGCGTCGGTGATGCTGTCGGCACATGCAGCCGCCGCAACGCCCGGAGCGCCTCGTCCATCGATGCGGTGCCGAGCCGTATCTCCTCGGCCGGATCGATGGCGATGTAGGAGGTTGTCGAGCGCGGATCGCCGATGGCGGCGCTGTCGAGGAAGGCGATGCCGGGTAGGCCGGACAGCCGCATGAACATCTCGGCAGGCTCGATCCAGGCCAGCTCGCGGACCAGCAGCTCGTCCGCCTTCATTTCGAGCGCGCCTTGATCCACAAGTGTCGCGCCAGCATCAGTGGCGGCATCCGCATCCAGTGCGAGCGCATGTAGAAGCCCAGCCGGTTGAGCGGCCGGATCGGCCGTCCCCAGCCGTCGCGGGCAAGCAGCCTGCGGACGAACAGGCCGTCGCGCATCCGGTCGTAGCCGGCGAGACGCGGCTCGACCGGCGTAGCGAAGATGCGGTCGGCAAGCCGCAGCGCCAGGCCGAGGGGCTCGCGCATCTCATGGAGCGTGGCACGGCGGTCCAGTATGTCCCAGAAATCGGCACTTGTCGCGAACAGCCGCAGCAGCCGGTCTATGTCCCACAGGTTGCGCAGGCCGCCGGCGAGGTCCCCGTCGGCAAGCAGGTGCGCGACCCCATGGATGATCATGTCGGCGGGGTTCAGAATGCGCAGCGACGGCGCGATCTCCATGCTGGCCTCGATCAGGGCGGCGGCGTCCGGCGTGCGCCGGGCGGTCGGTGGAAGGATGGTGTGATGAACGTCGATCATGCTGCCGCGTTCGCGATGCACCAGCGGCGGCAGCTCGTGCATCCAGCGCCGGTAATAGAGCTGGGTATAGTCGTCGTCCTTGACCCATTCGAAGCCGGCTCCGAGCAGCGCCGCTTCGGCATCGTCGATCCTGTCGCGGGGGACGAGGATGTCGAGATCGCCGACCAGCCGCCCTACTCCGGCGGGCAGCCTGGCGAAGGCGAAGGCGCTGCCCTTGAGCAGGATCGGCGCAATGCCGATCGGCGCCAGAGCGCGCCGCGCCATTTCCACCTCCCACAGCGCCTGGGTCTGGCCGAACTCGGCCTGGGCACGCGCATCTTCCAGCGCCCGGAGCACGACCTGTGGCAGCGGCAGGTCGGCCAGCCGGAAGGCGAGGCTGCCGTCGAGCCGTTCGGCCCTCGCGATAGCGAGCAGGCTCGTCCAGTCATCGGGCGAAAAGGACAGCACCGATACGGGATCAGCCAACGCCGTCGCCAGCGGACGCGCATCCTTCATAGCCCCGCCTCGGCGCAGAACTGCTCGACGATGGCGATGCCGGTATCGCTGTCCGGATAGGCGAAGCGCGCGGACGGCACGCTTTGGGCGAGACGGAGCAACCCCTCGAAGCCGGGTTGGCCGAGCGCGACATAGTTGGTCGAGCCCTCGGTAAGGCGCATGAACAGTTCCGACCGGCTGACGCCGTCGCTCGCCGCCTCGAAGCCGAACGACGGGAACAGGATCAGCGCGGGCACAGCCGGCTCGTCCATTCGCGATATCGCTTCGGCATTGGGGCGCAGGTGGCGCAGCTCGCCCTTTGGGGTGGCGCTCAGATGCGGCCCGAAACGGCTGGGGTCGGCGATCCGACCGGCCATTTCGGCGATCGCGCTGTTCTTCAGGCTGATCGCGCGCGGGAAGGGCAGCGCCATGCCGCTCGCCAGGTCGATCATCACGAACTCGTCGGCCATCAACCGCCAGCCCGCCTCGCCGAGCAGCGCCGCCAGCGTCGATTTGCCCGAGCCGGACTCGCCCGGCATGATCAGGGCCTTGCCGCCGCGCTCGACTGCCGAGGCGTGGAGCAGCAGGTGGCGGCGTTCGCCCAGCGCGACCTGCATGTTCATCGCCATCTCGGCGGCGAGCAGCGCATGGCGCAGCGCCATCGGCACCGTGTCCGGCAGGCTGTGATCGCCTTCGATGGCGACCTGCGGGCGGATCCAGCGCCGCCATGGCGCCGGCGGGCCGATCCGCGCCGTCACTGTGGCAATGCCGTCCTCGGGCGCGGGGTAGCCTGCGTAGAGCCGGCGCAGCGCCGCGATCGGCGCCAGCCACGGCGACCCGACCCGATAGGAAAAGGTGCCGACGCGAAGTTTGATCTCGTGCATCAGGCAGCCTGCACAAGGCCGCTGGCGACCAGCTCCCGCAGCCGCGCAGCGACGACCGCAAGCGCCTCGTCGTCTTGCGCCAGGTCGAGTTGCTCGCACAGACGGCGGCATAGATCCGTTATATCGGACGGGGCTTCCGCCAGCAGCGCGAGCATCTCGGGCACGGGACTGGCCAGGAAGTGCGTTGTCCCCGAAGGACGGTGGAAGACGAGCAGCATCCCGTCGATCGCATGCGTCCGGCAATGACGAGGGAAATCGCTTCGGTAGAGCGCTTCTGTCACCGTTCAGCCACGCCTGTAAGCCTATTGACGGCCGGGGCTCTGCAGCGAGGCATAGCAGGTATAGCCCTGTTTTCCGATGCTCAGCTTCTGGATGTACGCGTTATAGGCGTCGGTTTGGGCCCCGCTGTAGCCGGGATAGTTGGTGCCGTATTTCAGCGAGTTCTTGACGTCCTCGCCGGCGAGCGGAGAGTTCGGTCCGCCAAAGGCTCCTTTGGTGTTCTTCTTTACCAGCGAGCCGTCCGCGGCGATCCACTTGTCGGCGTTTGCGCTGTCGGGCACCGGCACCGAACAGGTCAGCGCCGAGCTTGCGGCCTGGGCGATGCCGGGGCGGATCGTCACCACCGCGGCGGTGCCGAGCGCACCGATCCGCAGCATCGCACGACGTGTCTGGGTCTGGTCTGCGCGGTCCGCGCCGCCTTCCGGCTGTTCGTCCTCTTCACGCATAATCACCCCCACACGCCCCAGGCGCGCTCGTCTTACCGCCAATCCCGACTATCTCCAACCGTCATTCCCGCGGAGGTGGGAATCCATGGACGGCGGGACATTCTGTCAAAAAACGTTCCGTTTCCGTGGATCCCCGCTTTCGCGAGGATGACGATGAAGGAGCGCCTTGCTTGCGAACATAGCCCAACCAAGTCTAACCGATTGGTCAAGCTCACACATCGGCAGCACCTGCTCGTGCCGGCGAGCAACAGCTTACATGTCCGACAGATTTCACATTTCGGTTATAAAGGGGTCTGATGAAGCATGAACCCTTGCAGCCTCTCGGGAAGGGCGCCGCGATGACTGGCCGCATCGCGGACGGGCCGATCCTGCGCAGCGTCATCGCGCTTCTCGTCGTCGCAGGCGTGGCGCTTGCGCTGTCTGCGCCCCCGTTCGCAGCGGTCGTGGCCGGCCTCTGCGCGGCGGGCTTCGCCTGGCGCCCGCGCAGTTCGGGGGCCGCGTCGACCCCGCTGCCGCCGGCTCCGCCCGTCGACATGGCGGATCGCACCGAGGAGTTGATCGACGCCGTCGACGATGTCCTGCTGATCCTCGACCGCCAGCGGATCACCCATGCCAATGCCGCCGCCCGCCGGCTGTTCGGCGCGGAAAAGGTCGAAGGCGATTTCCGTCTGGCGCTCCGCCATCCTGTCGCCGCCGAGCTGGTCGCGGCCGATCGCGAAACCGACGCTCCGGTTGAAATCGCAGGACTTGGCGAGCCCGACCGGCGCTGGGCGATGACGGTGCGCCGGCTTGCCGGGGGCAACAGGCTGGTGACCCTGCGCGACCGCACCGATAGTTGGATTGCCGAACGCATGCGGGTCGATTTCGTCGCCAATGCCAGCCATGAACTCCGCACCCCGCTCGCGACCATCCTGGGCTTCATCGAAACGCTTGGCGAAGGCGGCGGCGCGGAAGATCCGGCGATCCGCGCGCGCTTCCTCGGGATCATGCTCGGCGAGGCGAAGCGGATGCAGCAGCTGGTCGACGACCTGATCTCGCTCTCGCGGATCGAGGCGGATCGCTTTGCAATCCCGCAGAACACGCTGGCGCTGGGGCCGGTGATCGAGGAAGTCGTGGGGGTGATATGCTCGGGCCTGCGCGGCGAAGCCGACCGGAATCGCATCGAGTTGCTGGTCCAGCCGACGCCGCCAGTCCGGGCCGATCGTGTCCAGATCGGCCAGCTGCTCCACAATCTGATCGGCAATGCCATGAAATATGGCCGGCCGGGCACGCCGATCCGGGTGTCGCTCAAGCCGGTCGGCGAGAAGGTCCGCCTGCGCGTCGTCGATGAGGGAGAGGGCGTCGCGCCGGAGCATCTGCCGCGGCTCACCGAACGCTTCTACCGCGTTGATCCGGGGCGCAGCCGCGCGGTGGGCGGTACCGGGCTGGGCCTTGCGATCGTCAAGCATATCGCCGAGCGTCATCGTGCGACCCTCGACATCGCATCGCGGGTCGGCGAGGGCACCGCGGTCACCGTCACATTTCCGATGGCTGCGCCGGATATGATGTCATCATAGTGCAACAACCGGCCCCCATAGGCGGCGTCAAAGCGGCGCCGGCCTCCGGCGCCCAAGGAAAGTGAAATCATGGCCACGGGACATACGGTAAAGGCGTTCGACGAGGATCTGGGACAGCTCCGCGCGCTGATATCGGAAATGGGCGGCAGGGCGGAGGCGGCGATCACCGGCTCGCTGGAAGCGCTGGTCAACCGCGACCTTGAATCCGCCGCGCTGATCGTCGAGGGCGATCGCAAGATAGACGAGCTTGAGGCCGAGATCGAACGCCGGGTGGTCCGCCTGATCGCGCTGCGCGCGCCGATGGCCGATGATCTCCGCGAGGTGCTCGCGGCGCTGAAGATAGCGGGCGTGGTCGAGCGCATGGGCGATTATGCGAAGAACATCGCCAAGCGCGCCCCGCTGCTGCAGGATGCGCGCGGCATGGAGGCGATGTCGGTGCTCCCGGAGATGGGCAAGGTCGCAACGGAAATGGTGCGTAACGTCCTCGACGCCTTCGTGTTGCGCGATGCGGACGCCGCGGTGGCGGTTTCCGCGCGCGATCGGGCGGTCGACGACTTCTACAACAGCCTGTTCCGCACGCTGCTGACCCACATGATGGAAAATCCGCACAACATCACCGCGTCGACCCACCTCCTGTTCATCGCCAAGAACATCGAGCGGATCGGCGATCATGCGACCAACGTCGCCGAGATGGTCTATTATGCGGCGACCGGCCAGCAGATGGTCGAACGCGCGAAGGGCGAAGACCCCCTCGCCGGAGACGCCTGATGGCGCGTGCGCGGGTCCTCCTGGTCGAGGACGATGCCGCGCTAGCCGAGCTGGTCAGCTGGCATCTTGAGCGGGAGGACTTTGAAGTCGAACGTACCGGCGACGGCGACGAGGCGATCCTGCTCGCGCGCGAGACGCCGCCCGATCTCGTCCTGCTCGACTGGATGATCGAGGGCGTGTCGGGCATCGAGGTATGCCGCCGGCTGCGCCGGATGCCGGACACGGCCAATGTGCCGATCATCATGCTCACCGCGCGCGGCGAGGAAGAGGATCGGGTGCGCGGGCTGGAAACCGGCGCCGACGATTATGTCACCAAGCCGTTCAGTCCACGCGAACTGCTCGCCAGGGTCGCCGCGGTGCTGCGCCGGGTACGCCCGGGGCTGGCCGGCGAACGGCTGGCCTATGCCGATATCGAGATGGATACCGCCAGCCACCGCGTGCGCCGCGGCGGCAGCCCGATCATGCTCGGACCGACCGAGTTCCGCCTGCTCAAGCATTTCCTCGAACATCCCGGCCGGGTCTTCTCGCGCGAGCGGCTGCTCGATTCGGTGTGGGGCCGCGACAGCGATATCGAGCCGCGCACCGTCGACGTCCATATCCGCCGGCTCCGCAAGGCGATCAATCTCGCCGACGCCCCCGACGTGATCCGCACTGTCCGCTCCGCCGGCTACGCGCTGGACAGCGAAGGCGTCGTCTAAAAACCCTCTCCCACTTGGGGAGAGGGAGGGTGAGCGCACGCGATTTCCTCTCCCCGCCGCCGCCGACCTATTCCATGCCATCGCTCACCCTCCCCCTTTGCCAAAGGGGAGACGGGTAAGTGTATTGTGAAAATAATACAGCTCTGCTATCACGTCCCCGGAACATCAGGAGAGACCCGTGTATAGCGAGAGCGATATCGATGGCGCCGTCCAGGCGGGGGCCCTCAGCGCAGAAGCGGCCGCATCCTTTCGCAGCCATGTCGCCGCCCTGCGCGCCATACCGGCGGCGGATGAGGAAAGCTTTCGGCTGCTCACCGGATTTAACGACATCTTCGTGTCGATCGCGGCGGTGCTGATGCTCGTCGCGATGGGCTGGCTCGGCAACATGGTCCGCCTGCTTGCTCCCGAATATGGCCCGTCGCCGTTCAGCGGCTTCGCGGTTGCCGCGGCCGCCTGGGGTCTCGCCGAATATTTCACCCGCGAGCGGCGCATGGCGCTGCCCAGCATCATCCTGCTGCTCGCCTTCGCCGGCGGCCTGTTCGGCGGCTGCGCCATTCTGTTCGGCGGTCCGTCCGGTTCGCAGCCGCACGACGAGCGCGCGATGGCGCTGGTCATGGCCGGCGCCGCGGCGCTGACGGCGGGCGGGGTGTGGCTTCATTGGCGCCGTTTCCAGGTGCCGATCACCGTGGCTGCCGGTGCGGCGACGCTAGCCGGGCTGGTGCTGGCATTGGCCGTCGCGGCGGTTCCGGGTCTTGGCGAGCATGTCCTCAAGCTGATGCTGCTGGCGGGGTTCGCGGTGTTCGCGCTTGCGATGTGGTGGGACATGAGCGACCGGACGCGAACCACCCGCCGCTCGGACGTAGCCTTCTGGCTGCACCTGCTGGCCGCGCCGATGCTGGTCCATCCGATCTTCGCGATGATGGGCATGCTCGAGGGCAGCGCCGCGCCCGCCCAGGCGGCGATCGTCGTCCTGCTCTACATCGGCCTAGGTTTCGTGGCGCTGGCGATCGACCGGCGCGCGCTGATGGTGTCGGCGCTCGTCTATGTCCTCTACGCGCTGTCGAGCCTGATCGAGCAGAGCGGCGTGGTCGACCTCTCCTTCGGCCTGACCGCGCTGATCATCGGCTCCGCGCTGCTGCTGCTCTCCGCCTTCTGGACCAGCGCCCGCCGCTTCGTGGTGGGCCTGCTGCCGGATGATATGGCGCTGCGGCTCCCGATCACCGATCGGCGCGTCACGGCTTGATTCATATCGTCATACTGAACTTGTTTCAGCATCCACTCCGCACCAGGGGAGCGTTCCAAGGGGAAGAGTGGATCTTGCAACAAGTTCAGGATGACGCCGGCGCTCGATAAGCCACCCGCGCGCTATGCCAGCTACTCGCTCACCAGCTTCATCAGCCGCCGCTCGACCGGCGCCAGCACCGGCCCGAGTTCCGGCCCGCGCTTGAGGACTGCGCCGCCTTCGCCGATCAGTGCCCACATGCCCTGGCGGTGGCGCAGGGCGGGGCGTTTCTCGATGCGGTATTCGGGCCGCTCGGCGGTGCGGCGAAAGGCTGCGAAGGAGGCGGCGTCGCGCCCGAGGTCGATCGCATAGTCACGCCACAGGCCGGCCGATACCATGCGGCCGTAAAGATCGAGGATGCGCGAAAGTTCGATCCGATCGAAGCCGATCTGCAGCGGCTTCCCCGGAAAAGGAGATACCGTGCCCATCAGGCGCGTTCACGGTCCTCTGCGATCTTGGCTTCTGTTATCTTCTCTCGCGCCGCATCGCGCTCGTCGATCAGCATGGCGATGCGACCGCGCAAGGTCTCTAGCTCGCAGCGCAATATCTCGAGCTGCTGGGTCTGCGGATCGAAGCGTTCGCTGCAGGGCGTGCCATAGGGCACGAAGCCGCGCTGATATTCGCGAGCATCGACCAGCATCGGCTTGGCGGGAATGCCGACCACGACCTGGCCTTCCGCAACGTCGCGGGTGACGACGGCGTTGGCGCCGACCCGCGCGCGCGGACCGATCGTGATCGGGCCGAGGATCGCAGCGCCCAGGCTGACGATAGCGCCGTCGCCGATGGTCGGGTGGCGCTTGCCGCCTTCGCCGCTGGTCGGGTTGGTGCCACCCAGCGTTGCGCCCTGGTAGATGGTGACGTCGTCACCGACCACCGCGGTCTCGCCGATCACGACGAAACCATGGTCGATGAAGAAGTTGCGCCCGATCTGCGCGCCAGGATGGATGTCGATCGCGGTGATCATCCGCGAGAAATGATTCACCAGCCTGGCGAGGAAATAGAGGTCGGCCTGGAACAGCCAGTGCGCAATTCGATGCAAGCCCAGCGCCAGGACGCCCGGATACAGCAAAATCTCCCAGCGCGATCGCGGCGCGGGATCCCGCGCTTTGATCGAATCGAGATAGGAAATCAGTCCGTCGAACATCGGCCTTCCTTCAGGGACCACGCAGCGCGAACGGCCAATATAGGCCGACCGTTCCGCGCTGGAAAGATGTTCCTGAGCGGTACGGGATAAGCTGGACTTGTGTGGCAGTGAAAATCCTCCCGTAAAGAGGGAGGATCCCAGCAGATCAGACCGCGGTTGCGTGCACCGTCGCGGCGGCCTTGATCACTGCACCGACGCGCGCGGCGGTCTGGATCACCTCGCTGGCGACCTCGTGCTGGCGCAGCACCTTCTCATGGCTGTCGATGCACATTCCGCAGCCGTTCATTGCCGAGACGGCGAGGCTGAACAGCTCGAAGTCGACCTTTTCGATACCCGGCGATCCGATCACGTTCATCCTGAGCTTTGCCGGCAGCTGCCCATATTCCTTGTTCGAGGCGAGATGGACGAAGCGATAATAGACATTGTTCATCGCCATGACGGCGGCCGATGCGCGGGCGGCATTCGCCGCTTCCGGGGTCAGCTTGCCGGCCACCTCGGCCTCGGCGGCGTCGACGATCGGCTTGTAGCCGCTGCCATGGGCGCAGGCGAGCAGCAGTCCATATTTGCGCTGATCGCTTAGCGTCTGGTCGCTGAGCAGCGAGCCGACGTTGAGCCGGATATCCTTGGCATAGTCCGGCAGTGCGTCGGCAAATTCCTTGAGGGACATGGGGGGCTCCTGTTGGGAAGACTCGAACAAAAAGGGCGCGGAGGTCCGTCGGGAATCCTCCGCGCCCGTCGGCCGCGCCGAGCGGGGGGCTTCGGCGCGGCGGGCTACCTGAAAAGGGGATCAGGCAGCAGGCTTGAGGACCTCTTCACCGGCGTGCCAGTTGCACGGGCAAAGCTCGTCGGTCTGCAGCGCATCGAGCACGCGGATCGCTTCGGCGGGGTTGCGGCCCTGGTTGAGGCCGTTGACCGTGACGTGCTGGATCACATTGTGCGGATCGACGATGTAGGTCGCGCGATAGGCGACACCGGCCTCGGCATCGACGATGCCAAGTGCATTCGCCAGCTTCTTCTGGTTGTCGGCGATCCAAGGGAAGTCGCACTTCGCCAGGCGCTCGTCCGACTTGCGCCACGCGAAGTGCACGAAATCGGTGTCGGTCGAGGCGCCGATCAGCACCGCGTCGCGATCCGCGAAATCCCTCTGCAGTTCGCCATAGCCGATGATCTCGGTCGGGCAGATGAATGTGAAGTCCTTCGGCCAGAAGAAAACGACCTTCCACTTGCCACCGGTGTCACCGGTGTCGATCGTTTCACCTGCGGGAAGCGCGGAAGTGCCCTGCTGGACCGGAAGAACCAGGGCGGGAAACTTGTCACCAACGGTAAGGGCCACTGTGTATCTCCTAGGGCTTTGGTTTGGAGCAGCTGTGATGGCAGGGTGGACCTAAGCAATCAAATTGATTATTCCGCCAGGAATGATCGAGTGAGGCGATGAATGGCCACCTATCTTCCGACTCTCAAGCAACTCCAATATCTGGTCGCCCTGCGTGACCACGGCCATTTCGGTCGTGCCGCCGAAGCCTGCTTCGTCACCCAGTCGACGCTGTCCGCCGGACTGCGCGAACTGGAGTCGCTGATCGGCATCACCCTGGTCGAGCGCACCCGCCGCGTCGTGCGGTTCACGCCGCTCGGGCTGCGCATTGCCGACAAGGCGCAGCGCGTGCTCCGGGAGGCGGAGGAATTGGGCGATCTTGCCCGCTCGGCCGGCAAGCCGCTGTCGGGCGATCTGCGCATGGGCGTGATCCCGACAATCGCGCCGTTCCTGCTGCCGCGGATCCTGCCCCGGCTGCGGGCGGCCTGGCCAGACCTGAAGCTGTACCTTCGCGAAGAAACCACCAGCGCCGCGTGCGACTCGCTCCATCGTGGCCATGTCGACTGCGTGCTGCTGGCGCTGCCCTACCACTGCGGCGACATCGAGTCGGTCGACCTGTTCCTCGACCGGCTGTTCATCGCCTTTCGCGACGGAGAGATTCCGGGCGGTGCGCATAGCATCAGCGCCGATGCGATCGATGAAAGCAGGCTGCTGCTGCTCGAGGATGGTCATTGTCTGAAGGATCATGTCCTTTCCGCATGTAACCGGCCCGAGCTGCGCGCGGAGGCGGCTATGCTCGGCACGTCGCTGCACACACTGGTGCAAATGGTCGATAACGGCCTGGGGGTGACGCTGCTGCCGGCGATGGCGCTCGATGCCGGCATCCTCGACAACACCCATGTCGTCGCCAAGGCGCTCGATGCCGAACATCCCTCGCGCCGCATCGCGCTCGCATGGCGCAGGGGCTCCCCGCGCGACAAGGAGTTCAACCTGCTGGCCGACGCCCTGCGGGCGGCGGAGTGATCCCTCCCCCTTCCACATGCGCGGATGCCCGCATCCCGGCTCTGTCATCGCCCGTTCATCGGACGGATGGACAAGCGGCCCGGTAGGTTGCGTTTGCGTATCAGCTGGTCGGCAGGGTGATCATCCGGCCCGAATAGACGACAGGCCCCGTCGGCAGCCCGGTCGGCGATCCGCCGCGGGGCTCGACCGATACCGCAATCGTCATGTCCTGCTTGAGGTCGAGCGCCATCCGGTCGAGCGCGGTGGCGCCCTCGTCGTGCATCAGCCCGATCGACTTGGGTGCCGCCTTGCCGGCGATCACCCATAATTCGAGGCTGTGGCCCGGCCGAGGCGAGACGTTGACCGGGGTGATCCGCATCTTCTTGCTAGTCTGGTCGTAGGTGACCAGCAGCGCTGGAGCACCGCCGGTTTCGCTGAGCGCTGCGACCGACTGGAACAGCGGCGGCTGCGCTGGCTGGAACGCAGTCGTAGGCGCGCCCAGCCGTGGTCGCAGCGCCAGGCCCGAACTCAGCACCGCGAGCAGCGCAGCGGCGGCGGTTGCCGCCTGCCAGCGGCGCAGCGGGCGATTGTCGTTGGCGGGGCGAGCGCCGATGTCGATACGGTCGATCAGCCCGGCCGGAGCCTCGACCTCCGGCACCGCGAGCAGCAGCGGCGACAGCCGCTCCTGCCAACGGGCGACAGAAGCTGCGGCGTCGCGATCGGTCAGCAGGCGGCGCTGAAAAGCCCGCCGCTCCGCCTCGTCCAGCGTGCCGAGCACATATTCGCCGGCGAGCATGTCGATGTCGTCAGCCATCCAGGCAGCCCTTCAGCCGCGCAAGGCCACGGTGCAGCCAACTCTTGATCGTACCCGTGGGATGACCGAGACGTTCGGCCAGTTCCTCGCGGCTTTCGCCGTTCAGATAGGCCGCCAGGATCAGCGCCCGCTGTTCGGGATCGAGCCGGTCCAGGCAGGCGCGCAGCGCCGCCCTGTCCTCGGCCGAGACGCCACCGGCGGGATCGCTCATCGCGTCGAAGTCGAAATCCTCGTCGCGGATGCGGCCGCGCGGGTGCTCGCGGCGCCTCAGGTCGATCGCCACGTTGCGCGCGATCGTCGCCGCCCAGGTTATCGGACTGCCGCGCCGGGCATCGTAACCCGCGGCATTCCGCCAGATCTTCGCATAGGCATCCTGCATCGCGTCTTCAGCCACCGACCTTTCGGGCAAGATACGCAGCACAACTCCAAAAAGTTTTGCCGAAGTCCGCTCGTAGAAACGCGTGAAGGCGGCGCGATCGCCGTCGGCGATGGCGAGCAGCAGATCGGGCAACTCCTGTGCGCTCATCCCTGGCTCATCCAACGCGCGGCAGCGTCGTCGTCCGACGCCCGCGCCTCGACCCAGCGGCTCGTCCCGTCCGCGAAATATTCCTTCTTCCAGAATGGCGCCCGGGTTTTCAGCCAGTCGATCAGGAAGGCGGTCGCCTCGAGCGCGGCGGCGCGATGCGGTGATGCGGCGGCGACGAGCACGATGCGCTCGCCGGGCAGTAGCCGGCCGTGGCGATGGATCGCGGTGACGCCGAGCAGCGGCCATCGCGCCGCGGCGTCCTCGGCGATGCGGGTCATCATGGCGAGGGTTACGCCGGGATGATGTTCGAGTTCGAGCGCCGTCAGCCCGCCTCCGCCGCGCACGATGCCGGTGAAGCTCGCCACGCCGCCCCCGCCGAGCGCCTCGAGCCGCGAGAGTTCGGCGCCGACGTCGATCTGGACGGTGTCGACCAGGATCCGCATCGTGGCGCTCATCCTCCGGTCACCGGCGGGAACAGGGCGATCTCGCGCGCGCCGGCGATAGGAGTCTCCGGATCGGCGAAGGCATCGCCGATTGCAGCCCGGACCAGGCCGCGGTCGGCGAACGCCTCGGCATAGCCGTCGCCACGCGTGGCGAGCCATGCCACCAAGTCGCCGAGCGTGACCACCTCATCCGGAGGCGTCACGGTTTCGGCGCTGCGGCCGATCGCTTCCCGGATGCGCGCGAAGTAGAGGATCTCGATCGCCATGTCCCTAGCCTAGTCCATGTGCTTGATGCCGACGCGAAGATAATCCCAGCCGGTGATCAGCGTGAGCGCCGCCGCGGCCCACAGGCTGAACAGCCCGAGCTGCTCGATCCATCCCCATTCGGGTACCGCATTGCCGAGGATGATCGCGCCGAGCGAGACGAGCTGGAGGGTCGTCTTCCACTTGGCGAGCTTGCTGACCGGCACCGACACCTGGATCCCGGCGAGGAATTCGCGCAGGCCCGACACGGCGATTTCGCGGAGCAGGATGACCAGTGCGGCGATCGCCGCAAAGCCGGAGACATCCCGCGTCAGCACCAGCATCAGGATGACCGCGGCCACCATGATCTTGTCGGCGATCGGATCGAGGAAAATGCCGAGCTTCGAGACGGCCCCCTGCGCTCGCGCCAGATAGCCATCGAAATAGTCGGTGATGGCCATCAGCGCGTAGAGGCCGAACGCCAGCCCATATTCGAACTCTCGCGGGTCCGGCCACAGCAGGAAGACGAGGATAGGCACCGCCAGGATGCGCGAAAGCGTGAGGATGTTCGGCAGCGTCAGCATCTGTAGGATGCTCTAGCGTGGATGAACGCGAGAGATAAGCCCCCGCCTGCGAGCGGCGGCTGCGCGGCGCGGACGCATATCCTGACAAGGCAGGCGCAGTCTGCCGTCGTCGCAGAACGGACGCGCGCCGGCGTTATCGGCTTGGACCTCGCCGCTGCTATCGGCTATGGGAGCGCCCGAATGATGCCGGCAACGACACATAAGGCGCAAAATTCCCACATGACTCCGTCTTTCCGGCTTCTCGCCAAGCGCCGGTTCTTGCCGTTGTTCGCCACCCAATTCCTGGGCGCGTTCAACGATAACCTGTTCCGAACCGCGATGATCATGCTGGTGATTTATCGTATCTATAATGATCCGGCGCAGGAGGCCGCATTTTCTGCGGTGGCCGGCGGGTTGTTCATCCTGCCGTTCTTCCTTTTTTCGGCGCTCTCCGGGCAACTCGCCGATTGCCACGACAAGGCGCAGATCATCCGCCTCGTGAAGACCGCGGAGATCGTCATCATGATCGCCGGCGCGGCCGGCCTCATCCTTGAAAATATCCCGTTGATGCTGCTTGCGCTGCTGTCGATGGGTGCGCACTCGACCTTCTTCGGCCCGATCAAATATGCGATCCTGCCGCAGCACCTCGAGGATGATCAGGTGCTGCCCGGCACCGGCCTGGTCGAGGCGGGCACCTATATCGCGATCCTTGCCGGCACCATCGTGGGCGGCATCATCCCCTCCGAGCAGGCGGCAATGGGCGTGCTGGTGGTCGCCTGCATCGGCTGGCTCACCGCCCGGCAGGTGCCGCCGGCGCCGCCGATGATTCAGGATGCAGGGGTCGATTTCCACATCATTCGATCGTCGATAAAGCTGGTGTCGGACACGATGCACGTCCGGCGGCTGTTCCTCGCCATCTGCGCGATCAGCTTCTTCTGGGCGCAGGGCACGGTGCTCGCGGCGCAGTTCCCGCCGCTTGTGAAGAACGTGCTCGGCGCGAACCAGGACGTGGCGACGCTGTTCCTCGCGATCTTCTCGGTCGGCGTTGCGATCGGCTCGATCGCGGTCAATCGGATCCTGGGCGGCACCGTGTCGGCCCGTTGTTCGCCGGCCTCGGCGCTGGTGATGGGAGCATTTGTCTGCGATCTGTGGTGGACCGCGCATTATTGGCCGGTGCCGCAGGGTCCGCTGCTCGGTTTCCAGGCATTCATCGCCGTGCCCAATGGCGGACGGGTGATGATCGACCTGCTCGGCGTCGCGATCGCCGGCGGCATGTTCGTGGTGCCGCTTTACGCCTTTCTCACCACGACGGTCGCCAAGGCCCAGACCGCGCGAACGGTCGCTGCGAACAACATCGTCAATTCCGGCGCGATGGTGGCGTCGACGCTGATCCTGGCCGGGATGGTGCATATGGGCGTGTCGGTCGCCGAGACACTGCTGATCGTAGCGGTGGGAAGCCTCGGCGCCGCCTGGCTGGCCTGGCTGCTGCACAAGGCTTGCGACTGACAACCTGTCGGTCACGGACGGGATATATCTGTCAGGGCACCAGTGCGCTGAACGCGATGATACCAAGCACATAAGCCAGCAGGAACAGCCGCAGATCGTAGCGCCATCGCTCGCTCGTGGGGTCGAATCGCATCGGTCGAGAATGCAGGAGGGCGACGCGGCTGTGAAGCCGCGCCGCCCTCTGCGGTTGCGTTGCCGTCCCGCGCCGGGACAGCAGGGCTTCAGCCGCTGACCGCCATCGGCTCACGAATCTCTGCCGAGGGCGCCGGCTCGTTTCGCGAGCGGAACCTGGTGATGTTGTCGCGGGCCTGGTCGATGCGCTCGTGCGCCATCGTCGACAGATCATCCGCAGCTTTTTTCAGCCGTTCGCCGCCGCTCGATGCAACGTCGCGGAGCCGGTCGCGATTCATGAAGATCGCCACGCCGGCGCCAACCAGGCCGGCGAGCACGCCGACGGCGATCGACAGGCTGGTCCTGTCGGTCGGCACCTTCTTCACAGCGCGGCTCGCGCGGGTGCGCACCGACCGCACAGCCGTCTTGGCCTCGTTGGCGAGCGACTGGGTGCGGGCGGCCGAGCTGGCGCCATCGGTGCGACGCTTCCTCGGAGCAGCCTTGGCGGCAGTCGAACGCGACCGGGTAGAGGGATTTCTGGAAGCCATGATCGTCTCTCCTGTGGAATTGCGCCAAAAACGCCAGGGTACCGGGCGAGTTCCGTTTGACGGTAGCTTCGGCGATGAAACGGCCTCTGGCGTGGGCCGGCGCTCTATTGTATCTGCTTTGTTCCATGGTTCGACCCGAACAGGCGCTGGCACCCGGCGGTCCGGCCGAAGGCGGCCGCAAGATAATCCATATCGACATGGATGCCTTCTACGCGTCGGTCGAGCAGCGCGACGATCCCGCGCTGCGCGGGAAGCCGGTTGCGGTGGGCGGCACCCGCGAACGTGGCGTGGTTGCGGCGGCGAGCTACGAAGCGCGCCGGTTTGGGGTGCGCTCGGCGATGGCCTCGGCCGTGGCGCGGCGGCAGTGCCCGGACCTGATCTTCGTACGGCCGCGCTTCGATGTGTACCGCGAAGTGTCGCGGCAGATCCATGAGATCTTCGCCGACTATACCGACCTGATCGAGCCGCTCTCGCTCGACGAGGCCTATCTCGATGTGACCGAGAACCACCAGGGCATCGCGACCGCTACCGATGTCGCGCGTGCGATACGGGCGCGGATCAAGGAGGAGACCGGGCTGACCGCGTCGGCCGGCGTCTCGTACAACAAGTTCATCGCCAAGCTGGCATCGGACCATAACAAGCCGGACGGGTTGTGCGTGGTTCGCCCGGAACAGGGGCTCGCCTTTATCGCCCGCTTGCCGGTGTCGCGCTTTCATGGCGTCGGACCGGTCACCGCGACCCGCATGGAGAAGCTCGGCATCCATTCCGGCGCCGACCTGCGCCGCTGCAGCCGCGAGTTCCTGTCGCAGCAATTCGGCAAGTCGGGCGATTATTTTTACCTCGCCGCCCGCGCGATCGACCACCGCCCGGTGCGTCCGGATCGGGTGCGCAAATCTATCGGATCGGAAAATACCTTCTTCACCGACCTGTACGCGCATGACGATCTCGCGGCGGCGCTGGCGCAATCTGCGGAGACGGTGGCGCGTCACGCGGAGCGCACCGGCAAGGCAGGTCGCACCGTGTCGATCAAGCTGCGCTATGCCGATTTTCGCACTTTGACGCGGGCCCGCACGCTACCGGCGCCGATCGCCGACGCAACCCGGATCGGCGAGGTGGCTCTCGCGCTGCTCGCGTCCCTGGAGCCGGTCGAGCAGGGCGTGCGCCTGCTCGGGGTCACCCTGTCGAGCCTCGGCGAGGGCGAAGAGGAACTGGTCGTAACCGCCGAGCAACTGGCGCTCGCGCTGGAATAGCCCTGCACGGCAGCCGCAACCATGATCCCTGTCGGCATGCGGGCGCGGAGCATCCCTTCAACGCGGCTTCGGCGTTCCGCAGGCGGCCTTCGCTACACCATCTCGGTGCCGGTGTCCGCACGAAGCTGGATTCGGCGGAGGGCTGCTCAGGCGACCTCTGGCTGCGCGTTGAAATCGACCATGATTTCCCCCGAAATCCGTTCCAGTGCTTCGCGAACGGCGTCGGTCGATATGTTCGAGGGGATCAGCAGGCGGGCCTTGGCGCGGAACAGGGGCGCGCCCGACCAGGCGCTGTCCTCGATCGCCGTTGCGAAATCCTCGATGTTGACATCCAGGCCGGCAAGAACCGTGGTCACTTCGCGGACGATGCCCGGACGGTCCTGACCGACGATCTCGATCGCCAGCGGCTCGCCGGGACGCTGGGTTGCGCCCGACGAGGCGATGATGTCGACCTTAAGGCCCACTGCATCGATCCCGCGCGCGGCCGCTTCCAGTTCGCCGAGCCGCGCCTGCGGCAGCTCCACGAGCACCGATCCTACATATTTGCCGCCCAGCCGCGACAAGTGGCTCTCGAGCCAGTTGCCGCCTGCGGCATAGACGGCGTCGGCGATCGCGCGGGTCAGGCCGGGCCGATCGCTGCCCACGACCGTCAGGATTACCGATTGGTTCATGCGATCTCTCCCAGCTAGGCTGCGCGATGGTGCGCGGTTTCGGTGGCAATCGCAATCGTTGCGCGCAACGGGACGATCGCTTCGGCCTGTTGATTGACCGCCCAGTCCCCGCCCGTTAGCCCTTTCACGGTGTGCGCGCCACAATGCGCGGCCCGGTGGGAAGGCCCCCGGAAACGGACAGGACAGCCAATGATAAGGGTTCACCACCTGAGCAATTCCCACTCGCATGTCGTGCTGTGGCTGATGGAGGAACTGGCGCTTCCCTACGAACTGGTGGATCACCAGCGCGATCCGGTGACGAAGCTGTCTCCCGACTCGCTGCGCGCGATCCATCCGGCCGCAAAGGCGCCGGCGATCGAGGATCATGGCCTGGCGATGATCGAATCGACCGGCATCATCCTCTATATCCTCGAGGCTCATGGCGGCGGCCGGCTTCGCCCGCCCGCCGACACGCCCGAAGCGATGATGTTCTTCCAGTGGCTGACCTTCATCGAAGGTTCGGCGAAAGGGCCGTTGGTCCATCTGTTCCGGGCCAGCGACGATCAGGCGCGGGCAGCCGCAAAGCAAGCCATGGCCGTGCCGATAGACCTGATCGAAGCAGCCCTGCAGGATCGGGAGACGATTGTGCCTGGCCTGTTCACTGCGGCCGATATCCAGCTCACTTTCTTCGAGGAACTGCTCGAGGGGCTTGGCGTCATCGGAAATTGGCCGAACATGCACGCACATCTGCTGCGCATGCGCCGCCGCGACGCCTATCGTCGCGCCGAGGCGAAAGGCGGGCCCGTAGGCTTGAAGCAGATGTTCGCCGAAATGGGGATGAGCGCGGCCTAGAGTGGAATGACTTTTCTCTGATCCGTTCGTCCCGAGCGAAGTCGAGGAACAGGCCGCAGGCGATACGCTTGGCGTCTCGACTTCATCCATTGGATGAAGTTCATCCTGAGCGCCTGCCTTGCAGGCAGTCGAAAGGCTCGACACGAATGGGTCGAGGGGTTCGGTGCCGACCACGTCGTTCCGCTCAGAACCCGCGCAGAAAGGATCGCTCAGCCGGACTTGGCGAGAATCCAAGTCACCTCTATGCCTTCGGCAGGCACCGGGCCGGCGATTACCAGCTGCCGGGTCGATTGCGGGCGTCCGCGCGAATCGACCCACAGGCTGTCTTCGATCGCCACCTCGCCGCCGATCGCACGGAAGCGCCACAGCGAGCCTTCGCCGATCCGCAGCAGCGCACCCGAGCCATCGGCCGTCGCGGAGACCTCCACGCCAGGCGCCAGGTGGAAGCGGATCGCATAGTCGACCCTGCTGCCACGCGCCCGCCGGCTCTGCGGCACCAGCGCGTCGAGGCCGCGCACTTCGCGCCCACCCGGGCCGATCGCGATCTTGCGGCGGTGCGCCATCCCGAACCGCCGGACATAGCCGTCGTGGCGCATGTCGATGACGCTGCCGTGCAGATCCTCCTGCCGATCGAGCTCGAGCTCCGTCACCCCTTTCCCCAGGGTTCCGTCGGGATGAACCGCGGTCGAGTTGCTGTCGTCGATCACCAGGGTGGAGTGGGCGGCGGTGGTGCGCAGTGCCTGGGCGAGTTCGGGATGAAGTGCATTGTTCGCGCCTCGGCCTCCGCCGCAATTGACGATCAGCCGCCAGGGGCCGTCGGACAGTTCCATGGCTAGCGTCGAGGCGCAGGCTTGGGTGGCGAAGCGCGATATCGGCGGCGGTGCGGCGTCGACGACGATGCGGGTCTGCCCCATCGACAGGCGCTGATAGCCCCATTCGCGGGACTGCCGCAGCGGCCGGGCGCGGACGCCGGAAGCGGCAACGACTGCGTCGATCCTGCCGCCGTCGATCGGTGCCGAGCCTTGCCAGCTCGATAGGCCGCCATCGCCCAGGGTCAGCCCCAGCAGCGGCGGCACCGCCCGGCCGAGCGCCTCGTTGAAAGCGGCCGGCGGGGTCTGGCCGCGCATTTCGTGATAGCGGCGCAGCATCGCCAGCAGCGCGACCAGGTCCATCTGTTCGACCGGCGATCGGCTGACGAGCCCGCCGTCGCCATGCAGCGCCCCGTCCAGCGCGCGGGCAAGGCCCTTCTCGCCATGGATCTGGCGCAGCTCGCCGCCTGGGATCAGCAACCCGGCCGCGACCACGCCCGTCCAGGCGGCAATGCGCGCAAGTCCGGGCGCCGCCTTGTCGGCGCTGCGATCGAGATGCTTGGCGCCGCGGTTGAGCGCATTCAGGACCGGGCCGCGCAGCTCGTCGGAGGACATGATGAGCGGCGCATGGCAGCCCCAGAACAGGATGCGTCGCCCCCACAGGTCGGGGCGCCACGCCGCCTCGTGGATCTGCCGGCCAAAGGCTTCCAGCCAGCGGCGGGTCAGCAGCTCGGCGATCGGCGCCACCCGCTGGCGCGGCCCTGCGGCGCTCAGGTCGCGCAGCCAGGCAAAGCTCTGGAGGTGGTCGCTGAACGCCGCCGACATGGTGCGCGGCCGGAAATCATAGCCCTCGATCGCGACGCTCTCGCCCTGCCACAATATCTCGCCGTCCAGCATCGCGCCGCCGAGGCGAACCATGCCCTCGATCGGATCGGCCGGGACGTCGTACAGCTTGAGCGGATGTTGGCCGCGCAGCCGCAGGCCATGGACGGGCGTGCGCCAGGAGAGCGCGTGCAGCCGCCCTGTCAGCCGTTCGGCGAGGGAATGGCTCTTGTCGTGCTCGACGCGGATAAGGCGCCGGCCAGGCTCGACGCTGTCGCCGTAGCTGGGCCCGGCGCCGTCGCTCATCACGCGATGCTCACGCCTGCTTCAAAGCTGCGATGTTGCCGGCATAGGCCGTGGGGCCGCCCTTGAAGCTGGCGGTCCCCGCCACGAGCACCGTCGCGCCGGCTGCGATCGCGCGCGGCGCGGTGTTGACGTCGATGCCGCCATCGACTTCGAGATCGATCGCCTTGCCGGTCTTGTCGATCATCTTGCGGATCGCCTCGATCTTGCGCAGCTGGCCGTCGATGAAGCTCTGTCCCCCGAAGCCCGGATTGACGCTCATCACCAGCACGAGATCGATGTCGTCGATCAGATAATCGAGCATCTTGGCCGGGGTCGCGGGATTCAGCGAAACGCCGGCTTTCTTGCCCAGCGCCTTTATGCGTTGGATCGTGCGATGGGTATGGGGCCCGGCCTCCGGATGGACCGTGATGATGTCCGCGCCGGCGTTGGCGAAGTCCTCGAGGAATGCGTCGACAGGCGAGATCATCAGGTGGACGTCGAAGGGCTTGGCGCTGTGGGGGCGCAGCGCCTTCACCACGGCGGGCCCGATCGTGATGTTCGGCACGAA
Organism: Rhizorhabdus argentea; assembly: GCF_037861105.1. Classification (NCBI taxonomy): domain Bacteria; kingdom Pseudomonadati; phylum Pseudomonadota; class Alphaproteobacteria; order Sphingomonadales; family Rhizorhabdaceae; genus Rhizorhabdus; species Rhizorhabdus argentea. The sequence continues at coordinate 178,618 of NZ_JBANFK010000005.1, read as the reverse complement.
ATGCCCGTCCATCACGTCGACATGGATCCAGTCCGCCCCGGCGGCGTCGATGGCGCGGACTTCCTCCCCCAGCCGGGCGAAATCAGCGGAGAGGATGGACGGCGCGATGCGGATGGGGCTGGTCATGATCGCCTCCGATTAGCGGGGTGGGAAGGGGCGGGCAAGCTCACCGCCGCCTTCGGCTTGCATCGGTCGTCATCGGCGCCGGAACCGGGCGATGAAGAAGCCATCCGCGCCGCCCTTATCGGCGATTGCGCCCGGCCGGATACGGACACGACCGACCTTGTCCGGCGCGAAACCATGCGGGAGCTCGTCATCGGCGACCGGATCGAGGCGCCAGTCGGCATGGCGCGAGAGGAACGCCTTGGCGATCTGCTCGCCCTCGTCGGCTTCCAGCGAGCACACCGCATAGATCAGCACGCCGTTCGCGGCGACCAGCCCTGCGGCATGGTCGATCAGCCGGGCCTGCCCATCCGCGGCCTCTGCGATGGTCCGCAGGCCGGCGCGGTGAAGCACGTCGGGGTGGCGGCGGAAAATGCCGGTGGCGGAGCAGGGCGCGTCGAGCAGGACGGCATCATAGGGCGCGCCATCGGCGAAGCTCGCTGCATCGGCGACAATGAGCTCGGCGCTCAGGCCGGTGCGGGCCAGGTTCTCGGTAAGGCGTACCATCCGCGCCTCGGACAGGTCGACTGCGGTCACGGCCCAGCCATTGCTGGCCAGCTGCATCGTCTTGCCGCCCGGCGCTGCGCACAGATCGAGCGCGCGCCGGCCGTCGCCTTTGCCGAGCAGCCGCGCTGGGATCGATGCGGCGATATCCTGGATCCACCAATATCCTTCGTCATATCCTGGCAGGTCGACGACGCGGCGTCCGGCGGCGATGCGGACATGACCCAGCGCCAGGCTCTTGCCCTCGAGGCGTTCCGCCCAGTCGGCGAGGTCGACGTCCGGCTTGAAGCTCAGGTCGACGGGAGGGGGCGCCGCGATCGAAAGCCGTGCGGCTTCGGCCGCTTCCGCGCCCCATGATCTGGTCCAGCGATCCACTACCTCTGTGGGCAGATGCGGGGGATCGGGCAGGGTGCCGCCGTCGCGCAGGACATGCGCGAACACGCCGTGGACCAGCTTGCGCGGGCCGCCATCGACCAGCGGCAGCACCGTGGTGATGGCGGCATGCTGCGGCGTCTTCATGGCGAGCGCCTGGACCAGCGCGATGCGCAGCACCATGCGGGCCTTGGAGTCCGGCGGCAACGCGCGCTCGGTGGCGGCATCGATCAGAACGTCGAGATCGTCCGTGCGGCGCAGCACTTCTGCAGCGATGGCGTGGGCGAAGGCGCGGTCGTCGGAGCGGTCCAGGTCGGCGCAGGCGCCGTCCATCGCGGCTTCGAGCGGCAGGCCGCGACGCAGCACCGCATCGAGCAGGCGCAGCGCCGCGCGGCGGGTGGCGGTTCCGGTGGGATCTTCTTTCACCCGCGCGCCTTAGAGCCTGATCGTTGGAGGTGGAAGCGCTTTGCGCTTCCGCCGGAAGCGTGAATTAGAGCGCCGTGCCATATATCTGATTCGCTCATCCTGAGGAGGGGCTGAGCTCGTCGAAGACCCGTCTCGAAGGACTTGGCCGGGGACGTCCTTCGAGGCGCCACTTAAACAAGCTCAAGCCGCGATGCGGCTTCTCCTCAGGACGAGCGGAGTGGAATGATTCAGATTAACCACACTGCGCTTAGGCTCTCATGAGCGGCCTTGCCGTTCGTACCAACCAAAGTCGAGGATGTGTTCGAAAACCGGAAGCGTCAGCCGCGCCCGCGCGGATCGAGTGCGCTGCTCCGCCGCTTCGTCTTCGGCACCGACGAGATGGAGGCGCGGCGCGGCGGCGATGCCATCGCCGCGAAGTTGGGCGACGGGGTCAGCACGCCCATCTCATTGGCGATCATCTCCAGCTGGGCGATGCGGTTCTCGGTCGCGGGATGGGTCGAGAACATGCTGTCGCCGCCGCGCTGCATGCCCGGCACGATGTACAGCGCTGCCGCGGCCGGATTGCGCTCGACCACCGGATTGGGAATCTGTGCGGCCCCCCGCGCCAGCTTGGCGAGCGCCGAGGCCAGGGCGCGGGGCTTGCCGGAAATCTCCGCGCCGCCGCGGTCGGCGCCATATTCCCGCGAGCGGCTGATGGCCATCTGCACCAGCATGGCGGCGAACGGCGCGACCACCACCGCGAGGATCGTCGCCAGCATCTGCCCACCATCGCGGCGCCCATGGCCGAAGAACAGGCCGAAATTGGCGAGCATCGAGATCGCCCCGGCGATCGTCGCGGTCATCGTCATGATCAGCGTGTCATGGTGACGGATATGGGCGAGCTCGTGCGCCATCACGCCTTCGATCTCGTCGCGGTTGAGCATGCCAAGCAGCCCAGTGGTCGCGGCGACAGCGGCGTTGGCTGGATTGCGGCCCGTCGCGAACGCGTTGGGATGAGGGCTGTCGATCAGGTACACGCGCGGCATCGGCAGGCCGGCGCGGCGCGCGAGCCCATGGACGAGGCCGACGAACTCGGGACAGGCAACCGCATCGACCTCGCGCGCGCCATGCATGCGCAGCACGATCTTGTCGGCATTCCAGAAGGTGAACAGGTTCATGCCTGCGGCGAAAAGCAGCGCGACCATCGCTCCGCCCGAACCGCCGATGGTAAAGCCGAGTGCCATGAACAGCGCCGTCAGCGCGCCCAGCAGCATCGTCGTCTTCACCATGTTCATCTTGCCTTTGCTCCTTCCACAGCCAATGTGGGGAAGACTGCCGCGCTCTTCAATCATGCGCGCCCAAGGATGAATCGCTATGTCCGGAAATCGCCCACCCCATGTGAAACCCCCGGCGCACCTGTCGCCGAATACGCCCGTGCCCGCCCCCGAGGAGATCAGGCCCGAGCCGGAATCGGGCGGTCGCAAAGGCCCGGATCCTACCCGCTACGGCGATTGGGAGCTCAAGGGCGTGGCGGTCGATTTTTAGAGCGTCACCCCGGCGGAGGCCGGGGTCTTCGTCGTCGGGACGGAGCTGGGGTCGCGAACCATGACCGAAATTCCCGCTTTCGCGGCAATCTCGGAAGAGGGAGATTTACGCCGGGTTGTTCGCAGGTTGCAGCAGCGCCGCGGTCTCGATCCGGTCCAGCGCCGCGCGCGCCTGGACGTAGCGGCGGGCGCTGGCGATCCAGGCGGTAGCGGCCTTGCGGCCCGGCAGGCGCGCGATCTCGACCAGCGCGGCGTCGACATGCCCGGCTGAGAGATCGTCGCGCGCTCGGGCGAGCCGGTCCACCGGGGCGATCGACGGCGCCGAGGCGCTGCGGATCACGATGAGGCTTGCCATCTCACGGCGAAAGCCTTCCCACCAGCCTTCGTTCGCCGACGCCAGCGATAGCTGAGGCTCGAGGGCGTCGAGTTGATCGCGGAGCTGGTCGACCGTAACCGGCTGACGCGAGGCGCTGATCACCATCGCGACGGCCTGCGGCTCGACACCGCCGAAGCGATCACGCAGCACACCTTCGAGATAGCCCAGCGGCGCACCACGATCGATTGCACGGCGCGCAGCGAAAGCCACGAGCAGGCCTTCCGCGCGGTGGGCTTCGCTCGTGGCGACGGCGGCGCGCTCGCCGATGTCGTCGATCTTGTCCTCGATCGTGTCGATTCGACGATCCACGATGGTTTCGACGACTTCGGTCGGTGGCGCGGGGGCGATGTTGACGAGCGCCGGGCGCGGCGGTGGCGCGGGTGCCGCGATCACCGGCGGCGCTGGCTTGACGATTTCGGCAACGCTGTCGAAGCGGTGGAACAACCAGGCCATGGCGGCCATGCCGAGCAGCAGCGCCACGATCATCGACGCCAGGATCGGCGTCCACGACCGGCGGCGCGGGCTATAGAGGTCGGCGGGATCGGGCATGCTCGGCTCGTCTCTTTTCGATCACTGGCCGTCTTATTGGCACAGCCGCGCCGCCGCCGCCAGCAGCGCCGCGTCGTCGGGCTTCGCGGCCGCGATCGCTGCGCGCCAGCCGGGGCCGGCCGCAGCCAGCACGGTGGGCGCCAGCGCCGCAACGGCAATCGACCCACGGGCGATCCTCGCATCGTCGCACAGCTTGCCGAAATGCTCGGCCGCGCGGCCCGAATGGAGCAGCGCGACCGCCTCGCCTTCTCGAAGCGCGGTCAGCGCCTTCTCGCCCAGGCGGCCGATCGCGGCGCTGCGATAGACGATGCGCCGGTCGATCGTGATCGCGTCATGGCCGACATCGCGGTAATCTTCACCGGCAAGGTGCAGCGCGCGCGCTACGCTATTCTCGGCTGCCGCATCGAGCATCGTCGCCGCATCGCCGCGGCCGGTACGGATATCGGTGAAGCCCGCGGCCTTCAGCGCGCGCGCGGTCGCGGCGCCGACGGCATAGGCCGGCATCGCCGTGAACCGCTTGAGGCCCTTGCCGGCCTGGCGCACGGCATTGGCGCTGGTGACGAACAGCGCGTCGTAATCCTGCGGGCCGGGCGCCGTCCAGGCGATCGGCTCGATCTGGAAGATCGGCGAGATGATCGGCCGCCAGCCTTCGTCGAAGGCGCTCTTGGCGGTCAGGCTGGCCGCCGGCTCGGGGCGCAGTACGAGGAGCGGGCGGCGGCTCATGCGCCGGTGAACAGGGCGCGCAGGCGAGGCGATGCCGATTCGAGTAGCCGGTGGGCCAGCGTCGCCGCATCGGCCGTGCGCAGCAGCAGCGCTTCGCCCGAGCGGCATTCGCTGCCGTCCTCGGTCAATATCTCCGCGCGCAGGTGCAGCCCGGCGCCCGACCGGACGGCGAGCGCTGCCACCGGCGAGCGGCAGTCCGCGCCGAGCGCCGCCAGCAGCGCGCGTTCCGCAGTGACGCAGGCGTTGGTCGTCCCGTCGTCGATGCAGTCGAGCAGTGCCCGTATCTCATTGCTGCCGGCCAGCGTCTCGATTCCCACAGCGCCCTGTGCGGGCGCCGGGAGCATCTCGTCGATCGCGATCGGACGGCCAATCTCGTGGCGGCCGAGCCGGTCGAGCCCGGCGCCTGCCAGCAGCGTCGCTTCGGCCTCGCCGGCGGCCAGCTTGGCCAGCCTGGTGTCGACATTGCCGCGGAACAGCACGATCTCGGCATCGGGCCGCGCGCGCCGTACCTGCGCCGAGCGCCTCGGCGACGACGTCCCCACCCGCGCGCCGCCCGGCAGCGCCGCGAGCGAGTCCACGCCGATCAGCCTGTCGCGGACATCCGCGCGGGGCAGCATCGCGCCGATGACGATCTCGGCGGGGCGGATCGTCTCGACATCCTTCATCGAGTGGACCGCAAAATCGATGTCTCCGTCAGTCAGGGCGCGGTCCAGCTCCTTGGTCCACAGCGCCTTGCCGCCGACCTCGGCCAGCGGTCGGTCCTGGATTCGGTCGCCGCTGGTCTTGATCGTGACGATCTCGATCGCCTCCTCGCTCCAGCCATGGGCCGACCGCAGCGCGGCGATCACCATGCGGGCCTGGGTAAGCGCCAGCGGCGATCCGCGGGTGCCGAGGCGCAGCGGGCGGGAAGGGGCAGGGGTCGTCATTCGCTGTCCTTAGAGAAGAGGCCGGTCGAGCAAAAGCCTTCCCTGCCATTTGCCTCTAACTGGTCGAGACCAGCCCGAGCCGCTCGCGCCGAGTCCAGCGCCAGACCAGCAGCACCGCCACGACGCCCAGGCCGCAGGCGAGGCCGAGCCAGATCCCCAGGCCGCCCATGCCGAGCGGGAAGGCGAGCAGCGTGCCGACGCCGATCCCGATCACCCAATAGCCGATCGCGGCGAAGATCATCGGTACGCGCGTGTCCTGCAGGCCGCGCAGTACGCCCGAGGCGACCGCCTGGGCGCAGTCGACCAGCTGGAACAGCGCGGCAACGGCGAGGAAGGAGACGGCGAGCCGTGTCACTTCCGCATTGGCGGGCGCATCGACATCGATGAAGCCACCGATCAGCAGCCGTGGCGCGCCGATCAGCAGCGCTGCCGAAAGCATGGCGAAGGCCGTGCCGAGGATCAGCGCCAGCCATCCGGCCCGGCCCGCCGCATCCCCGTCGCCCCGACCATGGGCATAGCCGACGCGAACCGTCGCCGCCTGGCCGATCCCCATCGGCACCATGAAGCACAGTGCTGCTATCTGGATCGCGATGGCGTGTGCGGCGAGCGGTGCCCGGCCGATCAGTCCCATCAGGAACACCGCGGCGTTGAATACCGTCACCTCCAGCGCGAGCGTCACTGCGATCGGCAAGCCGACCCGCCACACCGTGCGGAACCGGTTCCAGTCGGCGGCCCAGAAGCGGCCAAACAGGCGGTAGCGGCGAAACTGACGATCCAGGCCGACCACGGCGATCATGCCGAGCGCCATGAAGACGGCGCTCAGGAAGCTGGCGAACCCGGCGCCGTGCAGGCCCATCGCAGGCACGCCGAGATGGCCGAAGATCAGCATCCAGCCCATCAGCGCGTTGAACGGCACGGTCGCGAGGGTGACGATCACGCCCCAGATCGGTCGTTCCAGCGCCGCGACGTAGTTGCGCAGCGTCAGGAACAGCAGATAGGGCAGCAGCGCCCATTGCAGGCTGCGCACCAGCTGGGCGGCGCCTGCGGCGAGGGCGGGATCCTGGCCGATCAGGACGAGGATTTTCTCGCTGTGCCAGAGCAGCGCCCAGCTCGGCAGGCAGATCAATGCGCCGGCCCAGATCGTCTGGCGCACGCTGCGGCGGATGTCGCGCACCGAATGGAGCCGCCGCCCGCGCTCGCTCGCGATCAGCGGTGAGGCGGCGGTGGTGAGCCCGATCCCGAAAATAAGGAAGGCGGTGTAGAGATTGAGGCCGAGCGCGCCGGCCGCCACCGCGTCGGCACCGAGATGGCCGAGCAGCAGCAGGTCGGTCGCCGCAATCGCCGCCCAGCCGAGATTGCCGATGATCAGCGGCACGCTCAGCGACAGGAGCGCGCGCGCCTCGGCACGCCAGGGCGTCTCTGAAGTCATGGCTGCACGCATGGGGATCCCTTAGCCTTGCCGCGGTCGCGCGGGAACCCTGCCGGCAGTTAACATTCCGTCCCCGCTCGCCTACAGGCGCTGCATGGCCATCATCCTTGGTATCGAATCGAGCTGCGACGAGACCGCCGCCGCGCTGGTGACGAGCGACCGCCGCGTCCTTGCGCATCGCCTCGCCGGGCAGGAGGATGCACACCGGCCGTTCGGGGGCGTGGTGCCGGAACTGGCGGCGCGCGCCCATGTAGAGATGGCCGTGCCGCTGGTCCAAGCGGCGCTGGCCGATGCCGGGCTGAGGCTGGACCAGGTCGACGCGATCGCCGCCACTGCAGGGCCGGGCCTGATCGGCGGGGTAATGGTCGGGCTGATGACCGGCAAGGCGCTCGCCCATGCCGCGGGCAAGCCGCTGATCGCGGTCAACCATCTCGAAGGCCATGCGCTGTCGCCGCGGCTCGCCGACCGGGATCTTCGCTTTCCCTATCTGCTGCTGCTGGTCTCGGGCGGCCATTGCCAGCTGCTGCTGGTCAACGGCGTGGGCGATTATCGCCGCCTCGCCACCACCATTGACGATGCCGCCGGTGAGGCCTTCGACAAGACCGCGAAGCTGCTCGGGCTTGGCTTTCCGGGCGGACCGGCGGTCGAGTCAGCGGCGCGGCTGGGCGACGCGACGGCCGTGCCGCTGCCGCGCCCGCTGCTCGGCAGCGCCGAACCCCATTTCTCCTTCGCCGGCCTCAAGAGCGCGGTGTTGCGGGCCCGCGACGCCGGTACCCATCGGCCCGAGGACATCGCCGCGTCCTTCCAGCAGGCGGTGGTCGACTGTCTGATCGATCGCACTAGCCGTGCGATCGCGGTCGCCGATGGCGCTACCGCGCTGGTGATCGCGGGCGGCGTCGCCGCCAATCAGGCGGTGCGCGGTGCGCTGGCGGCACTCGCAGAGCGATCGGGGCTCGCGTTCGGCGCGCCGCCGCTGTGGCTTTGCACCGACAATGGCGCGATGATCGCATGGGCGGGCGCGGAACGCTTCGCGGCCGGACTGATCGACGATATGCATGTCCCGGCCCGCGCCCGCTGGCCGCTCGATCCCAGCGCGGAAAAGGCGCGCGGCGCCGGAGTGAAAGCCTGATGACCGTTGGAGAGACGATGAAGCTGCAAAGGCTGGGCGTGATCGGCGGCGGCGCCTGGGGCACCGCGATGGCGCAGGTCATTGCAAGCGACGGATCGGACGTGCTGCTGTGGGCGCGCGAGCCCGAGGTGGTCGACGCGATCAACGATACGCATTGCAATCCGATCTTCCTGCCGGTGCTGCCGCTCAGCGAGCGGATCAAGGCGACCGACCACCTCGCGGCGATGGCGATCTGCGATGCGCTGGTCGTCGTGGTCCCGGCACAGTTCGTGCGCCCCGTGCTTGCGGCCTTGCCGGCCGCCGCCCGGCCGCTGGTGCTGTGCGCCAAGGGCATCGAGGCAGGCAGCCAGATGCTTATGTCCGAGGTCGCCGAGGCGGTCGTGCCTGGCGCGCCGGTCGCGGTGCTGTCGGGGCCGACCTTCGCGCACGAAGTGGCGGCAGGGCACCCGACCGCGATCACGCTGGCCTGTGCAGACGAGGCCGTGGGGCTGGCGCTTGCGGAACGGCTGCGGCGGCCCGGCTTTCGCCCCTATTTGTCGAACGACGTGGTCGGCGCCGAGATCGGTGGCGCGGTCAAGAATGTGCTCGCGATTGCCTGTGGCGTGGTCGACGGTGCCGGGCTTGGACAGAATGCCCGCGCTGCGCTGATCAGCCGCGGCTTCGCCGAGATGACGCGCTTCGGCCTGGCCCGGGGTGCAAAGGTCGAGACGCTGGCCGGACTGTCGGGACTGGGTGACCTGGTGCTCACCTGCTCGTCTGTCAGCTCGCGTAATTTCTCGCTCGGCAAGGGCTTGGGACAAGGCATCCCGGCCGCGGAACTGCTCAGCGACCGCCGGACCGTCGCCGAGGGCGCGTCGACCGCCCCGGTCCTCGCGGAGGCGGCGCGTGCGGTGGGCGTCGACATGCCGATCGTCGACGCGGTCTGCGCGCTGCTGACCGGGGGCGCCAAGGTCGACGATGTGGTCAAGGCGCTGCTGGCGCGACCGTTGAAGCAGGAAGGGAAGTAGTTTTTTGTTTAGCCCTCGCCGGCGCTTGAGGCTCGAACAAAAACCTAACTAAGCCGCAGGCTTAGTTAGGATTATCCGCGGTGCCGCCCGACTGGCCGACCGAGCCCACCCGGCCGATATTGCCGAACAGCTCGCGGAAGAAGCCGCGCTTGCTGCCCAGGGTCGGCGTCTTGTCGCCATAGAGCGACACGCTGGCCACCTTCTCGAGGCCGGTGCGCTCTACCGAGGCGACGTTGCCGCGCTCGTCGAAGTGGATCGCCAGCACCGTCTGGGCGGAGACCTTGGGGTCCCGGAAACCGATCTGCTTGGTATCGCGGGCGACATAATACCAGGTCTTGTCCTTGTCGAACTGCCCCGCGAAGGTCGGCCGGCCCAGCGTGCGCCCGACCGATTCGCGATTGTCGACGCCGGGCTGGACCGTGCCGATCAGGGTCGAGTCGATGACATAGCCCTTATGATCGCGGGTGCGGGCGCACCCTGCGGTCAGGCCCAATATGGCGAGCGCGCCGAGCAGAGCGGCCGTTCGCGACAGGGTCCGGGGCATCAACTTCTCCTTGAAACACGCAGTGGCGGCGCCGACCCTTGCGGCGCGCCCGATCCGCCTCAATATGCGCGGGAGCTACCCAGTGGCAAGATGGGCTCGCGCAAGATAGAGGGCGGGGCTTGATGCCCGCTGAACAGGCCGAGGAACAAGACGTGAATTTCCTGAAGACATTGTTCGGTATCGGAGCGGACCCCCGCGAGGGGCTGATCCCGCTCTACAACTCCGTTGTCGCCGAGGCGCGCCAGCCGGTCTGGTATGCCGAGATGGGCGTGCCCGATACGCTGGACGGCCGCTTCGACATGGTGTCGGCGATATTGTCGCTGGTGCTGCTACGGATCGAGGCCGAGGGCGACGCCGGCCGCGGCGCGAGCGCGCGGCTTACCGAAGTGTTCATCGACGATATGGACGGGCAGCTGCGTGAGATCGGTATCGGTGACGTCATCGTCGGCAAGCATGTCGGCAAGATGATGGCAGCCATGGGCGGACGGCTTTCGGCCTATCGGGAGGCGATCGGCGATCAGGCGGCGCTTGAGGCGGCGCTCGTCCGCAACCTGTGGCGCGGCGAGCCGGGCGCGGACGCGAAGCCGGCGCTGGTCGCCGCACGGATGCGGGCGATCGCCGGGCGGCTGGCGGCGCTGCGCTGGGACGATCTCCTCGCGAATGGTCTGCCGGGATGACGCCCGAATTCTCACGGCCGGTGCGGATCGACACGCTCGGCGAAGGCGGCCGGACGCTGACCGTGGAAGCCGATTCCGCCGAGCGCGAGGCACTGGCACGGCGCTTCGGGCTGATCTCGCTCGGCTCACTGTCGGCGGATGCGGCGCTGCGCCGCGAGGCGGACAGCATCTTCGTCGAGGGTCGCATCCGCGCCGCGGTGGAGCAGGCGTGCGTCGCGACCGGTGCGGCGGTCCCGGCGACGGTCGACGAACCGTTCAGCCTGCGCTTCGTGCCTGCAGGACAGGCGGCAGGCGAGGAGATCGAACTCGATGCGGAGGATGTCGACACGATCGACTATGATGGCGCCGCGGTCGACCTGGGCGAGGCTGTGGCGGAGACGCTGGCGCTGAGTCTCGATCCGTTTCCCCGCGCGCCGGGTGCCGATGCGGTGCTGAGGGAAGCCGGCGTGTTGTCGGAGGATGAAGTGGTGACGGGCCCATTCGCTGCGCTGCAGGCGCTGAAGGACAAGCTCAAATAGCAGTCAGCGTTTCCCCACCCACCGCAACAGGCCATAGCCGCAGACCGCGGACAGCAGCGAACCGCCCAGCACACCGATCCTGACCTCGTCGCCCAGCAGTGGATCGTCGAAGGCGAGCCCGCCGATGAACAGGCTCATCGTGAAGCCGATGCCGCAGAGCAGGGCGACGCCGTAGATCTGCACCCAGCTTGCACCCTCGGGCGGCGCAGCCAGCCCCAGCGCTGCGGCCAGCCGGACGCTGCCGAAGATGCCGATCTGCTTGCCGACGAACAGCCCGGCCGCGATGCCCATCGGCAGTGGCGCGAGCAGGTCTTCCAGGCCGATGCCGCGCAGCGACACGCCGGCGTTGGCAAAGCCGAACAGCGGCACGATCCCGAACGCCACCCAGGGATGGAGCGCCGCTTCGAGCCGCTCGAGCGGGGAGCGCTCGTCCTCGCCCTCGCCTAGGGGGATGGCCAGTGCGGCCAGCACGCCGGCAATGGTCGCATGCACCCCCGACAGCAGCACCGCCAGCCACAGCGCGGCGGCGAGCAGCAGATAAGGCCAGAGCGCCGTGACGCCGAGCCGCCCGAGCGCGAACATCGCGGCGAGCAACAGCACGGCGGTCAGCAGCGCAGGGCCGCTGATCGCGGGTGTGTAGGCGAGCGCTATGATCGCGACCGCCCCCATGTCATCGACGATGGCGACGGTCGTCAGGAACAGCTTGAGCGAGGTCGGCGCCCGCGATCCGAGCAGCGCGAGCACGCCGATGGCGAAGGCGATGTCGGTTGCGGTCGGGATCGCCCAGCCGCGCGCGAGCCCAGCGGTCCCGCCGGTCCACAGCGTGTAGAGCAGCGCCGGCATCGCCATCCCCGCCGCGGCGGCGATGAAGGGCAGCGTGCGATCGGACCAGCGCGCCAGATGGCCGCGGAGGAACTCGCGCTTGATCTCCAGACCGACCAGCAGGAAGAACAGCGCCATGAGCGCATCGTTGATCCAGTGGAGCAGGCTGAGCGGCCCGATTTCGACATGTAGTATATTGAAATAAGTGGCTGAGTATGTGCTGTTCGCCGCCACCATGGCTGCTGCTGCCGCCACGATCAGGACAAGGCCGCCTGCCGCCTCGGTGCCGAGGAAGGCGCTAACTGCAGATAGCGGTCGACGCATCATGCAGCATTAACAGCACGTCCTGAAATTAGAACCCCTGGATCAGGCGGCGATGTCCCGCGGGCCGCCCGCGCGACCGCGTAGGCTATGCTGCACATGTTCGACCGCAAGGTTGAGGCGCGTCGAGTGCTGTGCGACGCCGCCTGCGGTCGCCTTCACAGCGTCGGCTGCTGCAAAGCCTTCGCGCGCCGCATCGTCGGCCAGGGCTGACAGCGTGACCAGATCCGCCGCCACGCGCATGACGGTTGCGAAGCTGGCATCGATCGCCTCGACCGAGCTGCGCTGCTGTTCGGCCGCACGGACTATCTGCCCGGACGCTGCGACCGCCGGCTCCAGGACCGAACATAGCTGCATGGTGATTCTTTCCGATTCCTGGGTCGTCGATCGCACGGCCGCGACTTGAGTGCTGACCGCGGTCAGCATCTCGCCGGTTCGGGCGGCCAGGCTGCGCACCTCGTCGGCCACAACCGCGAAACCCAGTCCGGCCGTCCCGGCGCGAGCTGCTTCGATCGCGGCGTTTAGCGCGAGCAGATTGCTCTGCTTGGTGAGTGCGCTGATCGAGTCGACTATGCCGCCTATGTGATCGACCGCCGCTTTGAGGTCAGACATGCGAAGCACCGCTGTCTTCGCCTCGTCACGCGCCCTGATCACGGCATCGGCCGCGACAGCCATATGCGACGATAGATCGGCGGCCGAGCGCGTGATCGCCGTGGCTTCAGGCGCGATCTTGTCGAGATGGATGCGCGTTAGGTGGCTTGCCTGGGCGACATCCCCGGCCGAGCGACTCGACATCTCTGCGGTTCGGCGAACAATGTCCGCGGTCGAACCCAAGGCGTCTGCCGCCGAAGACAGCGCCGATGCCGTCGTGCCGATTTCGTTTTCAAGGCGATCGGCGACGGCCGTGAGCGCCTTCTCCTCGGCACTGTCGGCAAGCGCCCGATTCTGCTCGGCAAGCCGGTTCAGAATTCTATTCTCCTCCTTCGCGCCGGCGACCGCGATCTCCAGTTCGCGCTGTCGGCTCTGCTCCGCTTCCATATGCTGTGCCGTCGCTTCGGCAGCCAGCCGTGCGCTTTCCAGCGCGGCGCTCTGGGCCTGCGCGCGCGCGATTACCGTTGCCCAGCTCTGCCGCAGCACCATCCACAGTCCGCCGCCTGCGGCCACTACGAGAATCGCCAGCAGAGGCCACGCGATCTGGCGCAGCTGACTGCCGGGCTTGAGAGGATTCCAGACCAGCGTGCCGATCGGCGCGCCCAGGCTGGATAAAAGCGGCGCGCCAGCATGGCCGGGGCCGGCGAGGCGAAGCCCCGAGAAACCATATTCCTTGCTCAGCACGCCGATCATGCGACGATCGAGCTTCTTTATGATTATCAGGAAGTGCAGCGGCGGCGTTTTCACCCCCGGGCTGCTTGGAATAATCGATGCCGCGCCGAGCAGCGCAGGTACCCCGTCAACCTGTGTCAGGATCACCTTGCGGCGATCCTGCCCTGGCATTCGGCGCAGGTCGTCGATGAGGCGATCCATGGCACCATCTACGGTGTGTGCGGCATTGCCCCGCGTACGGTGATTACCGGCCGATGCGTAGATCGTCGCACCGGCGGCGTTGCGCACCAGGACATACTCATAGCCTTGCATCTCGAAAAGATAGGGACCGATGTTGGCGTCGGCCCAGGCGAAGTCATGTCGCTCTACCAGATTGTGGACGATGTCATCCCATACGGCGTAGTCGCCGAGATTGCGCCGCATGAATTCGGCGCGGCTGGCGATCGCCGTGGACGCCAGTCGCTGCTCATTCGTGAAGCTGAGCCTGTCTTGTGCGAACGTCAGCCAATACAAGAGGGAAAAGACGCAGATCAGAAGCGTGATCACGAGGGCGATCAGGGGCGCAGCCAATTTGGTCCAGAAATTTCCTGCTATACTGTCCATCTAAATCCGCCCTGTTCGAGGGGGATCTATCACCCAGAAGTTTCAGAACAGTAACGAGTGGTAGAGTTCCGGGCGATCGTCGGCCCTAAGGCACCAGCACCGTATCCTTCGCCTGATCGAGCAGGTCGGGATAGTCGAGCGTAAAATGCAGTCCGCGGCTTTCCTTGCGGTGGAGCGCGGAGCGTACGATCAGGTCGGCGACATCCACCAGGTTGCGAAGTTCGATCAGGTCCGGCGTGACGCGGAAATTGCCATAATAGTCGGCGACTTCCCGGCGAAGCAGCGCCACCCTGTGCGCCGCCCGCTCCAGCCGCTTGGTGGTGCGGACGATGCCGACATAATCCCACATGAAGCGCCGTATCTCGCGCCAGTTGTGCTGGACGATCACCTCTTCGTCCGAATCGGTGACGCGGCTTTCGTCCCAGGGCCGGATCGGCGGAGGCTCGGGCATCTCGTCGAAATGGCGCTTGATATGCTCGGCCGCGGCGTCGCCGAACACGAAACATTCGAGCAGCGAATTGGATGCCAGGCGGTTTGCGCCGTGCAGGCCGGACTGGGTCACTTCTCCGGCCGCATAGAGGCCGGGCAGATCGGTGCGGCCCTTGAGGTCGATGACCACGCCGCCGCAGGTATAATGCGCCGCGGGCACGATCGGGATGGGTTGGGTGGTGATGTCGATGCCGAGGGACAGCAGCTTGGCGTGGATCGTCGGGAAATGGCCGGTGACGAAATCGGCGGGCTTGTGGCTGATGTCGAGATGGACATAGTCGAGGCCGAGCCGCTTGATCTCATGGTCGATTGCGCGGGCGACGATGTCGCGCGGCGCCAGCTCGGCGCGTTTGTCGAAGCGGGGCATGAAGCGGCGGCCTGTGGTGGGCAGCTTCAATTGCCCGCCCTCGCCGCGCATCGCTTCGGTAATCAGGAAATTCTTGACGTCGAGATTGTACAGGCAGGTCGGGTGGAACTGCATGAACTCCATGTTGGATACGCGGCAGCCCGCGCGCCACGCCATCGCGATGCCGTCGCCGGTGGCACCGCGCGGCGAGGTCGAGAACAGATAGGCCCGGCTTGCGCCGCCGGTGGCCAGGATCGTGGCGCGGCCGGTAAAGGTCTCGATCGTGCCGGTCTGCCGGTCGACCGCGTAGACGCCCCAGACATGGCCGTCCCCGGAATAGCGCTCGCCATGCCGGCTGGTGATCAGGTCGATGGCAGCGCGGTCGGGGAAGAGGGTGATGTTCGGGTGCGCTTCGGCCGCCTTCTCGAGCGCGAGCTGGACAGCCTGGCCGGTCGCGTCGTCGACATGGACGATCCGCCGGTGGCTGTGGCCGCCCTCGCGGGTCAGGTGCCAGCGGTCGTCCTGGTTGCCACCGGGATTGAAGGGCACGCCCAGCTTCGCCAGCTTCTCGATTGCCACCGGCGCATTTTCCACGACGAACTCGACCGCAGTGCGGTTGTTGAGCCCCGCGCCGGCAACCATCGTGTCTTCGATGTGCGATTCGAACGTGTCGCCCGGCTCCAGCACCGCGGCGATGCCGCCCTGCGCCCAGGCGGTCGAACCATCGGAGATGCCCGCCTTCGCGAGCACCCCGACCTTGAAGCGATCGGCAAGGTTGAGCGCTGCGGTCAATCCCGCAGCGCCCGAGCCGATCACTACGATATCGAAATTATAGGCGGTCATTGCCCGCGCCAGAATCCTGAAGGGTGGCGGCGTTGTTCTGGCGAGTGAGATTCAGGAAAACATCCTCCAGATCGGCTTCCTGGGTCGACACGTCGACGATGCCGAGCCCTTCCCGCTGTACCGCCGCCAGCACTTCGCCCGCGTTCACCTTGTCCTTGGAATAGGTTATGACGAGAGTTCGGTTGCCCTGCAACTCGACCTTTTCGAAGCACACCGCGTCGGGCGCACGATCGAGATCGCGATCGACGGTCACGGATACCGCCTTCTCCTGCGCCATGCCGACCAGTTCGCGGGTCGTCTGGTTGGCGATGACGCGGCCATGGTTGATGATCGCGATGCGATCGCACAGCTCCTCGGCTTCCTCGAGATAATGGGTGGTCAGCACGACGGTGACGCCGCCGGCATTGAGCTCGCGCACATATTCCCACAGCTGCTGGCGCAGTTCGACGTCGACGCCCGCGGTGGGTTCGTCGAGGATCAGCACCGGCGGCGAATGCACCATCGCCTTGGCGACGAGCAGCCGGCGCTTCATGCCGCCCGACAGCGAGCGGGCATAGGCATCGGCCTTGTCGTGAAGATGCACGGCGCGCAGCAGCGCGTCCGTCTGCCGCCTCGCCTTGGGCACGCCATAGAAGCCCGCCTGGTTGTCGAGAGTTTCGCGCGGGGTGAAGAAGGGATCGAACACGATCTCCTGCGGCACGATCCCGATCGACGCCTTGGCATTGCGCGGGTCCCTGTCGATGTCGAAGCCCCAGATGTCGACATGGCCGGCGGTCTTGTTGACCAGCCCGGCGAGGATGTTGATCGTCGTCGATTTGCCCGCGCCATTGGGCCCGAGCAGCCCAAAGATCTGCCCGCGCGGAATGTCCAGGTCGACATCGAACAGCGCCTGCTTGCCGCCCTTATAGACCTTGGACAGGCCCCGGATGCTGATCGCCGCGTCGTTCATGGCGCGCGGCATAGCGGCTGCGGAGCGCGCGTGCAAAGGGGAAGGCTTCACATCCTGGGCGGGACCGGCAGGCAGTCGAGCCCCGCCCCTGCAGCGGCGGCACAGAGCGAAATCGCCTCCGTCCGATCGCGGAGCGGCCCGACGCGAATGCGGACCAGCGGACTGCCCTGCACCGCTTCATATCGTGGTTCGAAATCGCCGGTGCGCTTCATCCGCTTGCGGATCCTGTCCCAGGCGTCATGCGCTGCGCGGTCACCCGAATAGGCGCCGAGCTGGATGCGCCAGGGCGGACCCGCCGGGGCGGGCTGGCTGGCAACCGGAACCGCTTCGCGCGCTTGTGGATGGTCCTCCTTGGCCGAGGCGCCGAGCTCCATCCGATATCCGGCATAGGCGCTATAGAAGTCGGTAAAGGGCTTCATCAGCCGTTCCAGCGCGGCGGGTGCGAAGGCGGTAAGGCCATCGGGTGGCAGCGCGGCAGCTTCGGCAGAAACATCCGCAGCTGCCGCGCAAAAGCGTGCCTGCACGGGCGGCTGGGCGAAAAAGTTATAGATCTGGGTGATGTGAGCGTCGGTCGCGCCGACGCTGCCGAAGCGTCCGCCCTCGGCGCGATACGCGTCGGCGAGTGTCTTGCGCTGGCGGCCGAGCAACCGGTTGTAGTTGCCGGCGATGCCCTGCTTGCCCGTCCGGTCGCAGGTGAGCGCCGCGACGTTCAGCGCCGAGCGCAGATGCCACGCTGCCTCGATCGGCGAGAGGTTCGAATTGATCGTGCGATAGCCGCCCTTGCCGTCCTTCGGCGGGAGTTGAAGATTGTCGGTCGCACCCGATGGCGGCTGGGGCCGGGAGGCGGATGAAATTGAGGGTGGGCGTGTTGCAGGCGTAGGCTTGACGGTCTTCTTGCCGCACCCGCTCAGCAGCAATGCGACCGCGCCGGTTGCGGCCCAGCAGCCCCAGCCTATCGATCGCACATCCTGTCCTCCCACGGCCATTATGTGGGGTTGCACGCTGGCTGTCAGGAGTCGTTGCGTTCACTCGAGTCCATTGCAGGCTGGACCGAATTCGTCCGCTGCCAACGTGCGCGCTCCAGCGCGACGCCGGCCAGGTTCTGCGCACGCCGAGTGTGGCGCAGCCGCACGCGATCGAAGCTGCCCATAGCCTTCCGGAAGAGTTGGAGGCATGCGCTTGCCTCCGACGAGGGCGCGGCCTGGTCGCCCCTTGCCTGGCGGATCACCGACAGCGAGTCGCCGATGACGATGATGTCGCGCAGGCCATGTCTGGCCGCGACCTCCAGCGCGTGGAGCAGCGCCAGCCACTCGGCCTGTTCATTGCCGCCCTCGCCCAGGCCGCGCCGGATGTCCGCCACCCCGCGCAGAACGACTGCGCTCTCCATCGGGCCGGGATTGGGGCGGCAGCCGCCGTCGAACCAGAGCTTCACCGGATGGCTGTGCTTTTCGTTCACGCGCGCTTCACTTGCCTGCTACCATCGTTGCCGACATGACAGCACATCGCCCCCTCGCACGCCATGGCCTCGCGCTCGCCGCGCTGCTGGTCGCGTCGGCCGCCGGCGCTCAGGAGACGGTGGTGGCGCTTACCCCGGAAGCCAAGGCGAAGATCCTCGATGCCGCTGCGGCGCGGCCGTCGAGTTCGCTGGGGGCGCCGGCGATCAACGGGCTGGACCGGCAGATCCATGGCGAGGTCGGCATGATGATCGGCACCAATGGCGCGCGCGGCCTGTTCGGGTCGGCCATCGCGCCGATCGGCGATAGCGGCACGGTCGCTGTCGCATTCGAAAATAGCCGCTTCGGCCGGCTGCGCTAGATTGCGCCCGCCCGACGCGCTTGCTAATCGGCGGGCATGAGCACGCAGCCCGACGCCCCCGAGACCATATATGTCGATTCGAGCCGCGTCGTCTGCGACGGCGCCAGCGACATTCCCGGCGGCGGCGCGCTCGGCCATCCGCGCGTGTTCCTCGAGATCGATCCCGACGAGGGCTATGTCGACTGCGGCTATTGCGACCGCCGCTTCGTGCTGAAGGACGGCGCGGGCGGGGGCGGCCACCACTGAGGCGGAGCCCAACCGCCAGAGCCGTCATGCTGAACTTGTTTCAGCATCCACTTCCGCACGAGGGTGCTCCCCCGTCGCCCGGCGGATCCTCAAACAAGTTCAGGATGACGACGGAAGAGTCGGCAGGCCCAGAGCAATAATCGCTATTGGGGTTCCGCGCCGAACCCTTATATCGGGCGCATGACCATTCTCTCCGCAGACCCCCGCCACTTCCTCTATCGCGACACGCTCGATCCCGATGCGGCGCTGCGGCTCACCGCGCAGACCCTCAAGGGCTGCGACGACGGGGAGCTCTATCTCCAATATATGATCTCGGAGAGCTTCGGCTTCGACGACGGCCGGCTCAAGACCGCCGACTACAACACCCAGGCCGGCTTCGGCCTGCGCGGCGTGTCGGGCGAGACCACGGCCTTCGCCCACGCCAACGAGCTGAGCGAAGCCGCGATCGTCCGCGCCGGCGAGACGATGACGCTGCTCGATCCCGCCAAGGGCAGCCGCGCCGCGCCGCCGCGCCGCACCAACAGCCGGCTCTACACCGGTGACGATCCGCTGGGTCTGATCCCCTTCGCCAGGAAGGTCACCCTCTGCCAGGAGGTCGACGCCGCCGCCCGCGCCCGCGATCCGCGCGTCCAGCAGGTGTCGGTCGGCCTGTCCGGCTCGTGGAGCGTGGTCGAGATCGTCCGCCCCGACGGCTTCACCGCCTTCGACGTGCGGCCGCTGGTCCGCCTCAACGTGTCGATCGTGGTCGAGCAGAATGGCCGGCGCGAGACTGGCTTCTTCGGTCTTGGCGGCCGCTATCTCTATGACCGGCTGTTCGAGCCCGTGACCTGGAACCGTGCGATAGACGAGGCGCTCCACCAGGCGATCGTCAACCTCGACGCAGTGGCGGCGCCGGCCGGCGAGATGACGGTGGTGTGCGGCCCCGGCTGGCCTGGCGTGCTGCTCCACGAGGCGATCGGCCATGGCCTCGAAGGCGACTTCAATCGCAAGGGCACCTCGGCCTTCTCCGGACGGATCGGCGAGCGGGTCGCCTCGCCGGGCGTCACCGTCGTCGACGACGGCTCGATCGCCGACCGCCGCGGTTCGCTGACGATCGACGACGAGGGCACGCCGACCCAGTTGAACGTCCTGATCGAGGACGGCATCCTCAAGGGCTATATCCACGATCGGCTGAATGCCCGGCTGATGGGCGTCGACCCGACCGGCAACGGCCGCCGCGAAAGCTATGCCCATGCGCCGATGCCGCGGATGACCAATACTTTCATGTACGGCGGCAACGACGATCCCGGCGAGATCATCGCGCGCGCCGGCAATGGCATCTATGCCAAGAGCTTCGGCGGCGGTCAGGTCGACATCACCTCGGGCAAGTTCGTCTTCTCCTGCACCGAGGCGTACAAGATCGAGAATGGCAAGCTGACCGTCCCGATCAAGGGCGCGACCCTGATCGGTGACGGCCCATCGGTGCTCACCAAGGTCACGGCCATCGGCAACGACATGGCGCTCGACGAAGGCGTCGGCATCTGCGGCAAGGGCGGCCAGTCCGTACCGGCCGGCGTCGGTCAGCCGACCGTGATGATCTCCGCCCTGACCGTCGGCGGCACGGCGGCGTAATATGCGGTCCACTTACGTGGACATGCGGTACCGGCCCGCTCCCCCGCCCAACCTCCCGATATATTACGCTGGATCGGGAGGTTGGGCGGGGGAGCGGGCCGGTACCGCCCTTTCGCCTTTGCTGAAACAGAAGCCATAATCATGGGCATCGCGGTCGCGCTGGGAGGTGGGGCCGCGCTCGGTTGGGCGCACATCGGCGTCCTGCGCGAGTTGAAGGACCAGGGCATAGCGGTGCGCGCCGCGGCGGGTACTTCGATCGGCGCGCTCGCGGCGGTCTGCTTCGCGGCCGGCAAGCTCGACGCGCTCGAAAGGATTGCCCGCTCGACCAACTGGCTGCGCGTCCTGTCCTATCTCGATCTCCACATGCGTCCCGGCGCGATGCTGGGCGGCCGCGGCATCCTGCGCGATCTCGAACTCCACCTCGGCCGGCTGCAGTTCCAGGAATTGTGGATACCGTCCGCGGCGGTTGCGACGGACCTCGTGACGGGAAAGCCGCTGATCATCGATCGCGGGCCGGTCAATCCGGCGATCATGGCCTCGATCGCCATTCCGGGCCTTTTCCGGCCGGTGCAATATGACGGGCATGTGCTGGTCGACGGCGGCGTCGTGATGCCGGTGCCGGTCGCCGCTGCGCGCAAGATCGCTCCGAGCCTGCCGGTGCTTTCGGTCAACCTGCAGGGCGATTATCACGGCCGTCGCGTCACCGCCGCGATACGCGCCCAGCCGAAGCGCAGCCATCCCTCCCTGGCGGTGGTGCGCGCCTCGACGATGCTGCTGATGGCCGAACTGGCGCGCCATTCGCTGGCGCTCGATCCGCCCGATCTGGGGCTGACCCTGCCGGTCGGCCATGTCGAGATCCATGATTTCACCCGAGCCGATGAACTTATCGCGATCGGCCGCCGTTCGGTGGTGGAGCAGATCGAGGAAATCCGAGCGCTGGCGGCGCGCGCTTCCGTGACGAGGGCCCCGCAATGACCGATAGTGCAGAGGGCACCGCCCTGATTCACGATTTCTGGTTCGGCGAGATCGGTCCCGGTCGCTGGTGGGTACGTTCGCCCGATACCGACGCCGCGATCATCGAACGTTTCCGCGGCCTCTGGGAGGAATGGCGCAGCCGCACGCCGGAGAGCTTCCTCGGATCCGCGCGCGAGGCCGTGGCCGGCGTCATCCTGTTCGATCAGTTTCCCCGCAACATGTTCCGCGGCCATGCCGATGCGTTCTCGACCGATCCGCTCGCGCTCGCTATCGCCAGGGGGGCGCTCGACCGCGAGCTGGACAAGGCGATGAGCGCGGATGAGCTCAGCTTCCTCTACATGCCGCTCCAGCACAGCGAGGCGATGGCCGATCAGGAGCGCTCGCTGCTCCTGTTCACCGCGCTCGGCAACGCCAATTCGCTGGATTTCGCCCGCAAGCATCATGACATGATCGCGCGCTATGGCCGCTTCCCGGCGCGCAATGCGGCGTTGGGCCGTGCCGATCGCCCGGGCGAGGATGAAGCGATCGAACTGAGCAAGGGCTGGTAGGCCGGCGGGCCTGTTCATGAGGCATTGCGGCGGGAAAGCGCTGCCCAAAAAAAGGGCATGGCTTAACTTTTAATCAAAGCGCCCCGAGTCGTTTGCACCGCTTTGCCGCACCCGCAGGAATCCAACCTGTGAATCCAAGCGCAGGTCCCCTGGCACGATTGTTGCAAAGCACAATCGGGCTAAATAGGGAGGCAGAATGAAACTCGTCATTGCCATCATCAAGCCGTTCAAGCTGGACGAGGTGCGCGAAGCACTGTCCTCGCTGGGCGTGCAGGGCATGACCGTTACCGAGGTCAAGGGCTTCGGGCGGCAGAAAGGCCAGACGGAAATCTACCGCGGCGCCGAATACAGCACCAATATGGTTCCGAAGATCAAGGTCGAGGTGGCCACCACCGATGACCTGGCGGGCCGGGTCGTCGAGGCGATCCAGCAGTCCGCAAACACCGGCGCCATTGGCGACGGCAAGATCTTCGTCCTCGACGTCGCGCAGGCGGTGCGGATCCGCACCGGCGAAACCGACGACGTGGCGCTTTGATAGAAGGGGGACACATGAAGCTTCACAACAAGCTGGCGGTCGGTCTCGGCACTTTCGCCGTCACCGCGCTCACCGCCATGCCTGCCTGGGCACAGGCAGGCCCGATCAAGGCTCCGACCGTCGAACAGATGGCCGGCATGGTCAACAAGGGTGACACCACCTGGATGCTGATTTCCTCGGCACTCGTGCTGATGATGTCGGTTCCCGCGCTCGCACTGTTCTATGGCGGTCTCGTCCGCACCAAGAACATGCTCTCCGTGCTCATGCAGGTGCTGATGATCGTGTCGATCGCAGCGCTCGTCTGGGTTGGCTGGGGCTATTCGATGGCCTTCACCTCGGGCGGCGAAAACCACTATTTCGGTGGCTTCTCGAAGGCCTTCCTGGCCGGCGTGAACGCGTCGACCTATGCGGCGACCTTCTCGAACAACGTCTACATCCCGGAATATGCGTTCGTCTGTTTCCAGATGACCTTCGCCTGCATCACGCCGGCGCTGATCGTCGGTGCATTCGCCGAGCGCGTGAAGTTCTGGCCGCTGATGCTGTTCATGATCCTGTGGCTCACCATCGTCTATTTCCCGATGGCGCACATGGTCTGGTACTGGGCGGGCCCCGACTTCCTGCCTGATACGCCAACCGATTACGGCATGATCTGGGGCTGGGGCGGTCTGGACTTCGCCGGCGGCACCGTGGTGCACATCAACGCGGGTATCGCTGGCCTTGCCGGCGCCCTCGTCCTGGGCAAGCGCACCGGCTACAAGAAAGAGCCGATGCCGCCGCACTCGCTGACCATGACCATGATCGGCGCTTCGCTGCTGTGGGTGGGCTGGTTCGGCTTCAACGCCGGTTCCAACCTCGAAGCCAACGGCGTGACCGCGGTTGCCTTCATCAACACCTTCGTCGCTACCGCTGCTGCGGCCGTGGCGTGGGCGGTGATCGAGCAGATCATCCACGGCAAGCCTTCGCTGCTGGGTGCTGCATCGGGTGCCGTCGCCGGCCTGGTCGCGATCACTCCGGCATCGGGCTTCGCCGCACCGGTCACCTCGATCGCGCTCGGCGTCGTCGTCTCGGCGGTCTGCTTCTTCTTCGTCACCACGGTGAAGAACAAGCTCGGCTATGACGACTCGCTCGATGTGTTCGGCGTCCATTGCATCGGCGGTATCGTCGGCGCTCTCGGCACGGCGATCGTCGCGGATCCGGCTCTGGGTGGCCAGGGCTGGTTCGACTACACGGTCTTCCCGGCGGTTCCGGGCGCCTACGACATGGCGGGTCAGTTCATCACCCAGCTCAAGGCGGTCGGCGTTACGCTGCTGCTCTCGGGCGGCGTGTCGGCGATCCTCTTCTTCCTCATCGACAAGACCATCGGGCTGCGCCCCTCGGTCGAAGTCGAGCTGGAAGGTCTCGATATCGCCGAGCACGGCGAGCGGGCCTACAACTACTGATCGAACTGGGGCCATCCTCCGGGATGGCCCCTCCAGGCGTTCCTCCTGCGAACGCACTCGGGCCGGTGGGGCAACCCTCCGGCCCTTTTTTTGTTGTGTCGGATCAGTGCATCGGGTTCCGTTGCGCCTCTGAAAGCGTATTGCCCCGATCATGATCACCGTCGCCAGCTACAACATCCGCAAGGGCCTCGGCACCGACCGCAGGCGCAGGCCCGACCGTATCCTTGATGTGCTGCACGAGGTGCATGCCGATATCGTCGCACTGCAGGAGGCCGATCGCCGCTTCGGGGCGAAGCAGAGCGCCTTGCCGACCGAACTGATCAAGCAGGGTGAATATAAGGCCGTGCCGTTCGATATCCGGCCGGGCGGGATCGGCTGGCACGGCAATGCGATCCTGGTGCGCAACGCCGTCGAGATCGGCGATTACCACCCGATCGAACTGCCCATGCTGGAGCCGCGCGGCGCCGTGATGGCGGAGCTGAACATCGGCGGCAACGATCTGCGCGTGGTCGGCATGCATCTCGATCTGTCGGGTCTGTGGCGGCGGCGCCAGGTCCGCGCGATCATCGATCATATCCGCCGCCGCAAGCGCAAGATGCCGACCGTGATGATGGGCGACCTCAACGAATGGTCGCTCCAAGGCGGCTGTATCCGCGAGTTCGCCGCGGACCACCATATCGCGCCGACCGGCCGCAGCTATCACAGCCGCCGCCCGGTCGGTTGCCTGGACCGGATCATCCTGACCCGCGACCTGCACCTGGTGGCGTGCGGCGTGCATGTCAGCGAGCGGGCGCGGCTGGCGTCGGATCACCTGCCGGTATGGGCACGGTTGAAGCATCAGTAAGACGGCGAAGTCTTCTCCCGAAACAGGGCGGCTTATGAGCTTCGCCCACTGGCGCTCCTCAAACCGCGCCGCTACATCGCCGAAACATGGCAAAGCTCAAGATCGCTTCCTGGAACATCAACTCGGTTCGCGCGCGCATCGATATCGTGCGCCAGTTCCTGCTCGAACAGCAGATCGATATCCTGTGCCTGCAGGAGACCAAGGTCCGCGACGACACATTCCCGTTCCAGATGTTTCGCGACCTCGGCTATTCGCATTTCGAGATCAACGGCCAGCCGATGCACCATGGCGTCGCGATCATCTCGAAGCTGCCGCTCCACGAGCATGGCCGTCACGATTGGCAGGACAATGGCGAGGCGCGGCACGTCGGCGTCCGCCTCGATTGCGGCATCCGGCTCGAAAATGTCTATGTGCCGGCGGGCGGTGACGTTCCCGATCGCGAGCTCAATCCGAAGTTCGGGCAGAAGCTCGATTTTCTCAGCCGGATGATCCGCTGGTCGGAGGAACTGGAGGATCCGACGCTGCTGGTCGGCGACTTCAACATCGCTCCGCTGGAATGCGATGTGTGGAGTCATAAGCAGCTGCTAGACGTGGTCAGCCACACCCCGATCGAGGTCGAGACGCTCAACCGCCTCCAGGCCAGCCACGACTGGGTCGATCTCGGCCGCCGCTTCGTGCCGCCGCCGGCGCGGCTCTACACCTGGTGGAGCTATCGCGCGCAGGATTGGGCGGCCTCGGATCGCGGTCGCCGGCTCGATCATATGTGGGCGAGCCCTGAGGTCGCGAAGCTCGCCACCGATCATTATATCTGCGAGCCTTGCCGCTCCTGGATCAAGCCGTCCGATCATATCCCGCTCATCACCGAGCTCGACGTGTGAGCGCGGCCCGGTCCGCGGCGCGTGCGATCGATGCGCTCAGGCGAGGCTGGCCGGTCGCCGTGACGGCCGACGGCCACCGACTGGTGGTGCTCGCGGTCGAGACCGCCAACGATGTGACCCTTGCCGAGTTCGATGCCGATAGCCCCGCCGACGTGCTGTTGTCGGCGACGCGCGCGGCGACGCTGCACCTCGCCAACCAGCGCGAGGCGGCGAGCCCGGCAAGCCCGGCGCTGGTCGAGCGTGTGCCCTGGCTCGACTTGCCGACCGCGACCGCTCTCGCCGATCCCGTCCAGGATCTGGCGACCCCGCTGAAAGGGCCGTTCCGCGCCAAGCCGGTGGCGGTGCCCGCCGCTGCGAGCGCGGCGCTCCGGCTGGCGCGGCTGGCCGGACTGCTCCCTGCGCTGTTCGTCCGTCTCGACGGCCCGGCCGAGGCCGAGATCGAGGCGGGAGCGCTCGACGATTATGAGGATCCGGCCCACCTGATCATCGCCTCGCAGGCGCGATTGCCGGTGACTGTGACCGACAAGGCCGAGATCGTGGCGTTCCGCCATGTCGCCGACGCGGCCGAGCATGTCGCGCTGATCATCGGCACGCCCGATGGAACGCCGCCGCTGGTGCGGCTCCACAGCGAGTGCCTGACCGGCGACGTGCTTGGCTCGCTCAAATGCGACTGCGGACCGCAGCTGGCAGGCGCGCTCCACGCGATGACCCACGCCAGCTGGGGCATCCTGATCTACCTGCGCCAGGAAGGGCGCGGCATCGGGCTGATCAACAAGCTCAGGGCCTATGCGCTGCAGGACCAGGGGTTCGATACGGTCGATGCCAATCTCCGGCTCGGCTTCGGCGTCGACGAGCGCGATTTCCGCGTCGCGGCGCGGATGCTGGCGCTGCTCGGGCAGCTCAAGGTGCGGCTGCTGACGAACAATCCGCTCAAGGTGTCGGGGCTGGAAGAGGCCGGTGTGTCGGTGGTGGAGCGTGTGCCGCACAGGATGGGGGAGAACCCCCACAACACCGCCTATCTCGCCACCAAGCGCGACCGAACCGGCCACGCGCTGTGAGCGTGGTCCGCGTCGATGGCGCGGCGCTGACGCTGACCGGCCCTGATGGCGCAATGACGAGCTGCACGATCGGCCGCAGCGGGGCATGCCCGGCCGCCGACAAGCGCGAGGGCGATGGCAAAACGCCGCTCGGGACATGGCCAATTCGGGCCGTGCTGTTTCGGCCCGGCCGCGCGGCGCCCCCGGTGGGAATGCTGCTGCCGTGGCGCTGGGTGCGCGAAGACGACGGCTGGTCCGATGGAGTCGGCGATCCCGAATATAACCGCCCGGTGCGCCACCCGCATGGCTTCTCGGCCGAGCGGCTGGCGCGCGAGGACGGGCTCTACGATGTCATCGTGGTGCTGGGCCACAACGACGATCCGCCAGTCGCTGGGCGCGGCAGCGCGATCTTCCTGCATTGCGGCGAGGGTCAGCCCACCGAGGGCTGCGTCGCGATCGAGAAAACGGCGCTGCTGGGGCTGATCGCACAGCTCGCCCCCGGGGACGTGATCGAGATCGCCTGACCGGAAGCGATCGGATCAGAAACCGTCAATATTTACCCCTCGCCCCGGCGGATCGCTCAGACATCGTTTTCTTGATCGAGGGCATGCTCTCCCTCCTGCGTCTCCCCAGCGCAGGCTGGGGTCCATGTCTTTCGCCATTTTCGAGGCCATCGAGAAGGAGAGAGACATGGATGCCAGCCTTCAGCCTTTGGCTGAAGTTATCCTGGAGCGCCTGCTTGCAGGCAGTCGAAGGGCTGGCATGACGATAGAGACATCCCCAATAGCAGTGGGCCTCCGCCGGGATGACGGATTAAATACTACTTGGGCGCCTTCACCGCCGTGACTTCCAGTTCCACCAGGAACTGCGGCGCGACCAGATTGGCCACCTGGAAGGTCGAGCGTGACACCGTGTTTGGATTGCTCGCCGAGCCGAAAAACTCCTTGAAGCCGGCGTTGAAGCCCATGAAGTCGATCTTGCCGAGCTTCGGGTCGGCGGCGAGGAAAGCCTGCATCTTGACGACGTCGCCGATCGTGTAGCCCTTGCTCTCGAGCAGTTCCTTGATCTTCTTCAAGATGCTCAGCGTCTGGGTCCTGGTATCGCCGAAATCCTCCATCGTCTCTTTCTTGGCGGGGTCGATGGGATCCGCGAGTTGGCCCGACAGGTAGAATGTTTCATACCCTGCGGGAACGATCACGCCCTTCAGGATGAAGCCCGGCTTGCCATCGGGACCGGGGCTGTTGACCCGGTCGATCGGCGCGGGCTTGGCGAAGGCGGGTGCACCGATAGCGGCTATCAGCGCCGTCGCCGCGAGCATCATGGTCTTCATCGCAGTCTCCCTTGGTCTGTATCAATGCGCGGAAATGATCTTCTTGTCGTCGGCCTTGGGCGCCTCGCCGCTGCGCAACTGGGCGACCTCGGCAGCGGTGACCGGCGTCGCCTTGTTGCCCCAGCTGGTCCGCACATGGGTCAGGGCAGCAGCGATCTGCGCATCGGTCAGATCGGCCTTGAAGGTGGGCATGCCGCCCCGGCCCTCCAGCACGACATGGATCGGCGCCGCCGGGGAGCCGAGCACGAAAGCGTCGCCGGCCAGCGCCGGAAAGGCGCCCTCGATGCCCTTGCCGTCTTCCTGATGGCATGCGGCGCAATTGTCGCTGAAGGTCTGCGCCGGATCGAGCGCGGCGGCAGGGGGCGCCGCGACCGTCGGCTCGTGGGTGGTCTGGGCGATGGCGGCCGCTGCGATGGCGGCGGTGAACAGTGGCACGCAAAGCAAATAACGCATCGACATCATCCCTTCATCGCCCGGGCGTGCAGCCGCTCGACTTGCTGCCACGCGCTTTCGAACGCGCCCGCCTGCCAGCCGCCGATATAGCTCATATGCTCGCCGGCGAGGTAGATGCGGCCATCCGGCTCGGTCAGCACCGGATAGGCGGTGGCCCGCGCCTCGTCGCTCCACATGCCCCAGCCGCCCAGATTATATTTCACCCGATGCCAGGCAACCGAGAAGCTGGTTTCGTAGCTCTCCTTATAGGCCGGGAAGATCTTCTGGCCGTAATCCACCGCCATCGCAGCGCGTTCCGCGGGGGATTTCGCCGAAACCTTCGCGGCGTTCGGGCCGAAATTATAGTAGCCCAGCAGCACGCCCTTCTGCCCTTGCCAATCGGTCGAGGGCAGCGCGATATTGTTGATATCCGGGTTGTCGCAGAAGACATGCCCGCCATAGATCGAATGATCCTCTTCCCAGAAGCGCCGCTTCATCTGCAGGCCGATCTTGCCGACCGGTGCATAGGCGCACTTCGCCATCGCATCCTTGAAGGCGGGGGACAGGCCGTTGTCGATCGTCTTCAGCACCGACAGCGGAATGGTGCAGATGCACCAGTCGGCGCTGATCGTCTCGGGCTGGCCGTCGCGGATCACATCGACGGTGACGCCCTTCGGCGACTGGCGGATGCGCTGGACCTCGGTCGAGAAGCGGATCATGCCCTCGGGCAGGTTGCGGGCGATCGCCTTGGGGATCTGTTCCATGCCCTGCACCGGCTGGAACATGGTGCGCTGCTGGTCCCACTCGGAGACGCCGTGGAGGATGTGCGCCAGGCCGCTGTCGAGCAGGTCGTTGAGCTTGTACGGAACCGACGGCTTGCCGGGTCCCGGATCGACGCCTGCGCCCGGATCGATGATGAAGCCGCGGCCAGGGGTACCGGTGTAGTTCAGGTCCTTCTTCGACAGATAGCCGAACTCGACCAGGAACTCGATGAACTGCTCCTTGTCCTCCGCGCTGAGCTGGCTGTCGAGCGCACCCTGCTTCGAGAGCTTGGCGAGGATCTCCGAGCTGTAGCCGAGCATGTCGGCCGCCACTTCGCGCTTGCGGATCGGCTTGCCGGCCAGCGGGCCCTTGCCCTTTTCGAAATACAGGAAGCTGGCGTCGTTATCATTGTTGAACAGCTCGAGCGGAACGCCGAATTTGCGCGTGTAGTGCAGCGTCGAGTGGTGGTGGTAGGGGATCCGCCAGGGGCCATGATTGATATACTGGCCCTCGTCGAAATCGCAGGTCTGCGGTGCGCCGCCCAGTTCGGTCAGGGTGAAGCCCTTGCGCGCCGTCTGGGCACGGCCCCCGGGGAAGCTGCGCGCCTCGACGACGGTAACGTCATAGCCCGCCTGGGTAAGCTCATAGGCGGAGGCCAGCCCGGCATTGCCGGCGCCAAGCACGATGACTTTCTTCTTCCGCGGGGTGCCGCTCAGTCTCGGCGGTGCCGCCATCGCCGATCCGATGCCGAAGCCGAGGGCATCCATGCCCGCCAGCAGCATCGCGGTTCCGCCCATCTTGCCGAGTTTCTCGAGAAAATATCGCCGGGTCAGGCCGCTCATTGCAACCCCCATCTCCTGTTCACCCATCACACAGCCTTTATCTAAGCGCCTGTAAGATCATCTATCGGTAGGAGGCGCCGGGAGCGACCGATTTCGCGCCCGGCGCCTCGGTGTCGCAAATCCTAGAAGTCGAAGTTCACGCGGACATAATAATAGCCGCCGTTGATGCCGTAGGGGCTGAAGGAGAGCGGGGCATCATATACCGCACCGCCATCGACGATCGTCCCATCGGACAGCACCTGGATCTTCGGCGCCTTCTTGTTGAACAGGTTGTTCGCGCCCACGCTCAGTTCGAAGGCCTGGGTCAGCTTATAGTTGAGCTCCACGTCGGTGATGGCCGCCGTCTTGATCCTCTGGCGATAGAAGGTGCCGCCGTCGGGGCTCACATCCTGCGAACTCTTGCCGAACAGGGTTTCACGAACCGTCGCCGAGAAGTCGCCCAGGGTCCAGAAGGCGCTGGCGACGACCTTCACCGATGGCGAGGCATTCTCGATGTTGCTGATCGTGGTCTGGTCGAACAGCGCGATCGGGCTGGTCACGCCGGCCGTGTCGGTCAGCACGGGGCCAAGGCCGACTTTGGTGATCTTCGTCTTGTTGTAGTTCGCCGAGAGCGTCCAGTTCACCTTGCCATAGTCATCGAAGTTGCTGGTGTAGCTGGCGGTCAGGTCGACGCCGCGGGTGCGGGTATCGGCGCCGTTGGTGAACAGGCTGATGCCGGTCTGGGTCACGGTGTTGTCGAGGATGTTGCCGTTGGCTACCACGGCGTCACGCACCGCCGTGAAGTTCCGTGCGCCGCCACTGCTGAAGATCGCGCCGGTGCCGAGGATGCGGTTCTTGATCTTCACCTGGTAGGCATCGAGCGTGATCGTCACCGCGGGCGCCGGGCGGATCACCGTGCCGACGCTGAAGTTCGTCGACTTCTCGGGCTCCAGATTCTGGAAACCGACCAGCTTGGCCGCCGCCGAGTTGGCGGGCAGCTGCACGAACGCCGTGGTCGGTCCGACATTGGTTGCCGAATAGAAGCTTTCCGCCAGCGTCGGCGCGCGGAAGCCGGTCGAAACCGTGCCGCGCAGCGCCAGCGCATCCGAGAAATCGTAGCGGCTGGTGCCCTTGAAGATCACCTTGGTGCCGAAATCCGAATAATGCTCGTAGCGAACCGCACCGTCGGCCTTCCAGCCGTCGATCGGCGTGATCGCGATGTCGAGATAGGCCGACTCCGCCTTGCGGGTATTCGATCCGGCATCCGACGGACGGAAGCCGGGATAGGAGGATGCGCCGGCCTTGTAGTAGGAGCTCGGATCGCCCGCGCCGATCGTGTAGCGGTTCCAGCGATATTCGGCGCCGAATGCGATGTTCATCGGCGCGGCCATGCCGACTTCCATTTCCTTGGTGAAATCCGCGGTCGTCGTCCATTCCTCCGACGTGAAGGAGCCGTCGTAGAAGCCGATCGGGCTGGCGTGGGTGTCGATGAACAGGTCGGGGTTGACCGAGTCGACCGTGTAGATCTGGTTCTTGTCCTGGCCGTAGGTGCTGCTCAGGTCGTAGTGGAAGCTGCCCAGATCGCCACGGATGCCGCCGGTGATCGCATAATCGTCCTCACGAATCTTCTCGCGCGGGTTGAAGCCGCTGGGCGCGAAGATCAGCGCGCCCGGCGTGGTCAGCGTTGCT
This sequence comes from Rhizorhabdus argentea, assembly GCF_037861105.1. Taxonomy (NCBI): domain Bacteria; kingdom Pseudomonadati; phylum Pseudomonadota; class Alphaproteobacteria; order Sphingomonadales; family Rhizorhabdaceae; genus Rhizorhabdus; species Rhizorhabdus argentea. The sequence continues at coordinate 147,095 of NZ_JBANFK010000005.1, read as the reverse complement.
GAGGTGCCGAGTACCGGCCCGGCGACGACGCGCGTCGGCGGGCGGAGGTTCTCATAAGCGCTGGCGATGCGCTTGCTGTAGGAGCCGAAGCCATAGACTTCGAAGTCACCGAAATCATAGCCGCTGTTATATTGCAGGTTGGTCAGGTGCGAGCGGGCGTCGCCGTTGATGCGGTTGACATAAGGCAGTCCGGGGATCGTCGCATCGGCGGCGCGGATCGCCGCGCTCAACGCCGGATCGCTCGAGTAGCTGGTCAGCAGATTGCCGCTCTGATCGACCACGCGGGCGTCGAGACCGCCGAGCTGCGAGAAATCATGGAAGCGGTGGAACAGGGTTGCGTTGAAATAGCCGTCCTCACCGAGCTTGGTGCCGAAATGCAGCGTTCCGGCATAGGTCTCCCCGCCGACATCATAGGTCTTGCCATAGGTGCCGTAGCCGCTGACCCCTTCATCGTCGTCCTTGAGGATGATGTTGATGACGCCGGCGATCGCGTCCGAGCCATATTGCGCGGCGGCGCCGTCCTCGAGGACCTCGATGCGGGCGATCGATGAAGGCGAGATGAGATCGAGGTCGGGTGCCGCTGCGCCCTGGTAGGGGCCGCCGAGGACGGCGAGATTTGCCGTGCCGTGTCGGCGCTTGCCGTTGATAAGCACCAATGTGTGGTTCGGGCTCAGGCCGCGCAGGCGGGCGGACAGCGTCAGGTTGGCGGTATCGCCGCCATATGCCTGGGCAGTGAAGGACGGGACGAGCTGGGTCAGCACCTGGTTCAGGTTGGGCTGGCCGACATGCTCGATGGCTTCCTGGCTCACCAGCTTGATCGGCGTCGCGCTCTCCGCGGCGGTGATGCCGCCCGAGCGGGTGCCGGTAACGATGATCGTCGCGCCCTCGGCGTCCGGATCCTCGGGAGGACTGCTTTGCGCCGTCGCGGCGGACGCTGCCATCCCGGCCAATGCGATAACAGTCCAGGAAACGGTTCTGATTTTCTTCATGTGGCGCCCCTAAAAGATTTACCGTCGATCTTTCAGGGCATCGACCCATAATTAGCAGTATCTCGTGAACAGGTCGGGTACATGTAAGAACAAGGCGCAACAACAGTCACGTTCTGTCGCAAACGACAGGTTCTACTATGTAATTAGACTTTAATCTGACACCAAGTCTGCCTTCTGTGCATAGACTACGATCTAATACTGAGTCGGCAATGGCCCAATTCTTACACTAATGTTAAATGCTGCGATGTGTGACTTTTCTGCAACGCCTCCTGAAGCCGGCTCGGGCAGAAATGCCCGGATATCTGCTAAAGACGGATGAAGAACGAGAACCCGCCATGCGCAAAAAAATTTCCTGTTAGGAAATTGCGTCAGGGCTATGGCCCTCAACGGAGCGACCCGCCTCGCTCGTCAGCTGGCCTCGGCGATGCGCTCCCGGCATGCACTGGCGATGCCCCGCAGTTCGCCGAGCGTCTGGTCGAGCGCCTCGCGCTGCGCCTCGAGCGCCTCCACCCGCTCGCTCACCCGCGCCAGCAGCCGGCGCGTCTGTTCGAGATGCCGGCTGTCGACATCGTAGAGGTCGAGAAATTCCTTGATCTGTCGCAGGCTGAAGCCGAGCCGCTTGCCCCGCAGGATCAGCTGGAGCCGCCCCACCTCGCGCCGCGAGTAAACACGCATCGTGCCGACCCGCTGGGGTTCGAGCAGGCCCTTGTCCTCGTAGAAGCGGATTGTCCGCGTGGTTATGCCCAGCTCGGTCGCGACATCCTGGATGGCGCGAAGCGGTTGGCCGCCGCCGCCGGATAAATCCCGCTGCGCCACCGTCAGCCTGCCGTTCGGACGCCTGCGGCCCTGGCGGCTTCCTCGGCCACCAGTTCCTTCTTGGACAGCTTGCCGATCAGCGTCTTCGGTAGACTCTGGCGGATTTCGATTTCGCGCGGCATTTCGATCTTCGAAAGGCGTGTCGTGAGGAAATCGTGCAGGGCCTCGCTCGTCTCCTGCTGGCCGGGGCGCAGCACGACGAATGCCTTGGGCGCCTGGCCGCGATATTCGTCGGGCACGCCGATCGCCACCGCCTCGAGCACCGCGGGATGCTCGTAGAGGGCTTCCTCGATCATCCGGGGATAGACGTTATAGCCGCCGCAGATGATCACGTCCTTGATCCGGTCGACCAGGAACAGATAGCCGTCGGCGTCCAGATAGCCGACATCGCCGGTGCGGATCGCGCCGTCGACGAACACCTTCGCGGTCTCCTCGGGCTTGTTCCAATAGCCCTTCATCACTTGCGGCCCGCGCGCGCAGATCTCGCCGCGCTCGCCCGTCGGCATCAGCCGGTGGGGATCGTCCAGGCTGCGGATCTCGATCGTCGTACCGGGGAAGGCGATGCCGGCGCTGTTGTCCTTGACGATGCCGTCGGCGGGATTGCAGGTGAGGATCGGCGACGTCTCCGACAGGCCATAGCCCTCGACGACGCGCGCGCCGGTCAGCCGTTCGAACTCGGCGCGGACGTCGAACGGCAGCGGCGCGCCGCCCGAGACGCAATAGTCCAGGTCTTCGAAATGGATCGGCCGCTCGGCCGCCGCCTTGTTGATCGCGGTCAGCATGGTGGGCACGGCCAGCAGCTTGGTGGGGCGGGTCCGTTTCACCGTCTTCAGGAACTGCTTCAACTCGAAGCGCGGCAGCAGGATCATCTCGGCGGCGGTGTCGACGCCGAAGTTGAGCACGGTCGTCAGCGCAAAGACATGGAACATCGGCAGCACGCCCATGATCCGGTCCTGTCGCTCGGTGCCGTCGTGGACGTGGAGGATCATCTGGCGGCTGTTCGCGGTCAGGTTGGCGTGAGTCAGCATCGCCCCCTTGGGCACGCCGGTGGTGCCGCCGGTATATTGGAGCACGGCGACATCGTCGGTCGCGACCGGCACCGGGCGGAACGGGCCGCGCCCTGCGGCCAGCGTGGCGAAGGCGATATGGCGGGCATCGTCCGGCCAGCGCGCGATGTCGCGGCGTTTGAACAGCCGGTAGGCGATCGACAGCAGTGGCGGCATGACATCCGCCATCGGGCAGACGATGATCTTCTCCACGCCGCAATCGGCGGCAATGGCCGCGACCTTCGCGTGTATGGCGGTGACGTCCGGCACCGCCATCATCGTCGTGCCGGAGTCGCGGATCTGGTGGCGCAGCTCATGTTCGACATAGAGCGGGTTGAAGTTGACGATCGTCGCGCCGCACCGCAGCGCCGCAAAGTAGAGCACGACGAAATAGGGCGTGTTGGGCAGGCACAGGCCGAACCGCACGCCCGGGGCGACGCCCATCGCCTGCAGGCTGGCGGCGACATGATCGATCTGCGCGCCGATCTCGGAATAGGTCCAGCGGCGGCCCAGGAAGTCGATCGCGGTTCGCGCGCCATGATCGCGCACCGCGGCGTCGATCATCTCCGTCAGCAAACGTGGGGGGATCGGCGGGGACGCTGGCACGCCCCCGCCGATCGAGGGTGCGGCACCGCGATCGGGGGGAGGGGGATCTATCGCGGTGTCGCCGGTGGACAATGTCCGATCCTCCCTAGAAGCTCATGCGCCCGCCCAGCGCGAGGATGATCGCGTGAGCGCCGTGGAGCTGGCCGTTGGTCAGGATCGGGGTCTGTACGGGCGTGCCGGCATAGGCGGCGGTAACACGGTCGATCGACGCATTCTTGAAATCGACATAGCTCGCCGCCGCATCGAGCGTGATCGATTCGGTGATCGCGTAGGAGGTGCCGAGCGCGAAGTTGATGCGGCTGGCGTCGGGCACGCGCGCGTCGCGGAAGCCGTCGCGCGTCGGGGTCTGGTCCCACTGTACGCCGGTGCGCATCGTCCAGGCCGGGGTTACCGCATAGTCGACGCCGCCTGCGACGCTCCAGCTATTCCTGTAAGTCTGCGGGAGGGCGGCGTTGAGCGGGGCCCCAAGCCGGATCGCGTCGAACTTCTTCCAGCCGGCGCGGACCACCTGGCCGTTGAGCGTCAGCGCGTCGCTGACGTGGACGCGCGCGCTGGCGATCGCCTGCCATGGCGTACGGAACTTCGCCTTGATGTTGCTGATCGTGCCGTTCGATCCAGCAAGCGGGCCGAGCAGCCCCGCCGTCGTGACATTGCCATTCAGGACATGCTTGACCGACGATTTATAGGCGAAGCCGAGGTCGATCATCTTGCTCGGATGCACCTGCACGCCGACCGTGTAGCCGAAGTCCCAGCCCTTGCCGCGCAGCGTCTGGTGCCCGTCGGGCAGCAGCGGCGACAGGTTCGGCAGCGAGTTCGACAGCGATGCCTTGCTGTGCTCGGCATTGATCGCGATGCCGACGCCGAACATCGGCGAGGGCGCGAAGGCGATCGAAGGCTGGATGTCGAAGGTGGTCAGCCGGGTCTTGTCGGCGGTGTAGCGCGCCCAGCTGGTGCCGCTATAATTGGTCATGAAGCTGAACGGCGCGGTGATGGCGAGGCCGACCGCGAATTGGTCGTTCAGCTTCCACGATGCCGCCCCGGAGGGCAGCACCCCCTTCTTGAGCGGATTGACCGAAACCTGCTCGCCGCCGACCGGCGCCGGCGCCTGGCCCGGGCGGACGATCAGCGTCCCGTTGTTGCGGACATCGCCCTTGGGCAGGATCGCCGCGGCGCCGGCATAGACGGTGCTGGTCGCGTTCCCCGCGCCGGCGGCGGGGTTCCACCACAAAGATGCGGCGCCCTGGTCGGCGGCTTCGCCGGAAAAGGCGCGGCCGGCGGCGCGCACCGACTGTTCCTGCAGATAGAAGGCCGACGCATGGGCGGCGCCGGCGCTCACCAGCGCGGCGGTCGATGCTGCACCGGCCAGGGCGATACGGCGAACGGAAAACATGGTCATCAGGAATAGTTCCTCTCTCGTCTCGGTGCGTCTCAGCGCACGCGGGTCCAGGTCTGGTTCTTGCACAGCGGCACGAATATGCAGCCCCTCAGCTTCAATGTGTTCGCGTCCACCGGGGTGATCCGCGCGTCATAGATCTTGCCGTCTTCGGCATTGTAGATGGTGCCATCGTCCCAGACGCCGTCCTCGAAGCTGAAGCCGCCCAGGATCTGCAGACCCTTGAGGGCACGGCCGCGGAGCTTCTTGTCCTTGTTGTTGACGTCCTTCATCGCGGGATTGGCGGCGATGCCGTCAGACGTCATCAGCTTCCCGCACAGTGATGTGCCGCAGCGGGCAATCTCGACGATGCCGTTGCGCGTCTCGGTTTTCCACCGGCCGACCACCGCGTCCGGGCTCGCACCCGTCGCCATGGCCAGCGCCATAAGCATGATAGTCATTGCCCTGCTCATCCTCGTGCGAGCCGCCCGATGCTGCGATCGGGTCGTGCCTCGTGGTGCAACATAGTTTGCACAAAAATATGTTGACGTATAGGGTAATCTTCATACCCTTAAGGCAATTCACCTGCGGCTGTTGCAGAAAAGCCGCGCCAAGGAGATGGAGTCCGATGCCAAGTGCCGTGATCGCAGGCTATGCGCGCTCGCCTTTCCACCTTGCCGGCAAGGGCGATCTCGCCCGCGTCCGGCCTGACGATCTCGCCGCGCAGGTGATTCGCGCGCTGATCGAGCGAAGCGGGATCAAGGCCGAGGACATAGAGGACATCGTTCTGGGCTGCGCCTTCCCGGAGGGTGAACAGGGGCTCAACGTCGCACGGCTGATCGGGTTGCTCGCCGATCTTCCGATCAAGGTCGGCGGCATGACGGTCAACCGCTTCTGCGGCTCGTCGATGAGCGCCGTTCATATTGCTGCGGGCCAGATCGCGATCGGCGCGGGCGAGGCGTTCATCTGCGCGGGCGTGGAGAGCATGAGCCGGGTGCCGATGATGGGCTATAACCCGCTGCCCAGTCCCGAACTCGCGAAGAAGCGGCCGGGCGCCTATATCGGCATGGGCGACACCGCCGAGAATGTCGCAACCCAGTTCCAGATCCCGCGTGCTGCCCAGGAGGCTTTCGCGGTGGAGAGCCAGCGAAAGGCCGCTGCCGCGCGCGATGGCGGCAGGCTCTCGGACGAGATCGTTCCGATCAGGACGAAGAAGGGCCTGGTCGATCTGGACGGCGTCCTTCGTCCCGATACCACCGCCGAGGCGCTTGCCGTCTTGAAGCCTGCGTTCGACCAGAATGGCACCGTCACCGCCGGCACCTCGTCGCCGCTGACCGACGGCGCGGCGGCGGTGCTGGTGACGAGCGAGGATTATGCGAAGGCCCACGGCCTGACCATCCTGGCGCGGATCAGGAGCGTCGCGGTGTCAGGCTGCGAGCCCGAGATCATGGGTATCGGTCCGGTGTCGGCATCGCGCAAGGCGCTCGATCGGGCGGGCGTCGCGGTCGGCGATCTCGACGTCGTCGAACTGAATGAAGCCTTCGCCAGCCAGGCGCTGGCCTGCAGCAACGAACTCGGCCTCGACCCGGCGACCATCAACCTCGACGGCGGGGCGATCGCCATAGGTCATCCGCTCGGCGCCACCGGCGCGCGGATCGTCGGCAAGGCGGCGTCGCTGCTGAAGCGCGAGGGCGGCAGATATGCGCTGGCGACCCAGTGCATTGGCGGCGGGCAGGGCATCGCCACTATTCTCGAGGCGGTGTGACCATGGAGCCGATCCGGAAAGTCTGCGTCATCGGCGCCGGCACGATGGGCGCGGGGATCGCCGCGCAGGTCGCGAACGCTGGCGTCCCGGTGCTGCTGCTCGACATCGTGCCCAAGGATGGTGGCGATCGTAGCGCGATCGCCGAGGGTGCGGTGGCAAAGATGCTCAAGACCGATCCCGCACCGTTCATGTCGAAGGCGGCCGCGCGACTGGTCGAGACCGGCAATATCGAGGATGACCTCGCCAAGGTCGCCGAGTGCGACTGGATCGTCGAGGCGGTGATCGAGCGGCTCGACATCAAGCAGGGCCTCTACGCCAAGCTCGAGCAGGTGCGCAAAGCCGGCACCGCGATCTCGTCGAACACCTCGACGATCCCGCTCGCGCAGCTGATCGATGGCCGGTCCGAGGCGTTCGCCGCTGATTTCATGATCACCCATTTCTTCAACCCGCCGCGCTATATGCGGCTGCTCGAACTGGTCACCGGTCCGAAGACCGACATGGCGACTGCGGCCAAGGTCGCGGATTTCATCGATCGCCGGCTGGGCAAGAGCATCGTGCGCACCCACGACACGCCCGGCTTTATCGCCAACCGGATCGGCACCTACTGGTTGCAGGTCGCGATCAACGCGGCGATGGATCTGGGGCTGAGCGTCGAGGAAGCCGATGCGATCGGCGGCCAGCCGATGGGCGTTCCCAAGACGGGCATCTTCGGTCTGGTCGATCTGGTCGGCATCGATCTGATGCCGCTGCTCCAGAAGAGCATGAGCGCGACCTTGCCGGCCGGCGATGCCTTCCATGCCAGCGTCCGGCCGATGCCGCTGATCGAGAAGATGATCGCAGACGGCTATACCGGCCGCAAGGGCAAGGGCGGCTTCTATCGGATCAACCGCGAGGCCGGGAAGCGCAAGGAGGCGATCGATCTCGCCACCGGCCAGTACCGCCCGGCGATCAAGGCCAGCGTGCCGCGCGCCAGCCTTGCCGAACTCGTCGCCACGCCCGGCCCGACCGGAGACTTCGCCTGGGCTGTGCTTGGCCAGGTGCTGAGCTATGCGGCGAGCCTCGCCGGCACGATCGCCGATGATATCCTCGCGATCGATGCGGCGATGAAGCTCGGCTATAACTGGAAATATGGGCCGTTCGAGCTGATCGACCAGCTCGGCGCGGCGGCCTTCGCGAAGCGCCTCGCCGACGAGGGCAAGCCGGTGCCCCCGATCCTCGCGCTGGCCGGCGAGCGCAGCTTCTACCGGGTCGAGGGCGGCAAGCGCCAATATCTCGGCCTCGATGGCGACTATCACGATGTCGTGCGCGCGGACGGCGTGCTGATGCTCGAGGATATCAAGCGTGCGTCGAAGCCGATCCTGAAAAACGGTTCGGCGGCGCTGTGGGATATCGGCGACGGGGTCGCCTGCTTCGAGTTCAGCTCGAAGATGAATGCGCTGGATGGCGACACGCTCAAGCTGCTCGGCGAATCCGTTGCGCACGTAGCAGCGTCGATGAAGGCGCTGGTGGTCTATAACGAGGGCAGCAACTTCTCGGCAGGCGCCAATCTCGGCCTGGCGCTGTTCGCGCTGAACATCGCCGCCTGGGGTGAAATCGACAAGCTCGTCGTCGGAGGGCAGCAGGCCTACAAGGCGCTGAAATATGCGCCCTTCCCCGTGGTGTCGGCGCCGGCCGGCATGGCGCTCGGCGGCGGCTGCGAGATTTTGCTCCATTCCGACGCGATCCAGGCGCATGCCGAAAGCTATATCGGCCTGGTCGAATGCGGCGTCGGCATCGTTCCCGGCTGGGGCGGTTGTGGCGAGATGATCGATCGCTGGGTCAAGGCCGGCGTCCTGCCCAAGGGGCCGATGCCCGCCGTCGCCAAAACCTTCGAGATCGTCTCGACCGCCACCGTCTCCAAGTCGGCCGCGGAGGCGAAGGAGTTCCTGTTTCTGCGCCCGGCCGACGGCATCACCATGAACCGCGACCGGCTGCTCGCCGATGCGAAGGCGAAGGCGCTGGCGATGGTCGAAGAGTACAAGCCGCCGAAGCCGCCCGAATTCCACCTGCCGGGCGAGAGCGGCCGGGTCGGGCTCGGCATGGCCGCGGAGGGTTTCCACAAGCGCGGTCTCGCCACAGATTACGACATGGTGGTCTCGGACGCACTGGCGACCGTTCTGACCGGTGGCGATGCGGACTTGGTCGACGTGGTCAGCGAGGAGCAGATGCTGGGACTTGAACGCGCCGTCTTCATGGCGCGCGTGCACGATCCTCGCACGATCGCGCGGATCGAGACGATGCTCGAAACCGGCAAGCCGCTGCGGAACTGAACATTCCTCCCCGTGCCGGGGAGGAGCAAGACGGAGAAGACAGGTGCAAGTCTATGAGGTTCCGCTGCGCGACATGCGCTTCGTCCTCCACGAGCTGTTCGACGATGCCGACGGCTTTGGCGGCATCCCCGCGCATGCCGAGTTCACGCCCGATCTGATCGACGCCGTCATCGACGAGGCGGCCAGGCTCGCGCAGGACGTATTGCTTCCGCTCAACGCCAGCGGCGACCTCGAGGGCTGCACTTGGGAAAATGGCGTCGTGCGCACGCCGGCGGGCTTCAAGGAAGCCTATGCGCAGTTCCGCGACGGCGGCTGGTGCGCGCTGGCGAACGATCCGAAATGGGGCGGCCAGGGCCTGCCCGAGACCGTCAACAAGCTGGTCGAGGAAATGATCAGCGCGGCGAATGTCTCTTTCGGTCTCTATCCCGGCCTGACCCATGGCGGCACCACCGCGCTGAAGAGCCATGCCACGCCGGAGCTGCAGGAGCGCTTCCTGCCCAACATGGTGGCCGGCGTCTGGTCGGGTACGATGTGCCTGACCGAGCCGCATTGCGGCACCGATCTGGGCTTGCTGCGCACCAAGGCCGTGCCGCAGGACGACGGCAGCTATAAGGTGACCGGCAACAAGATCTTCATCTCGGCGGGCGATCATGACCTGACCGAGAACATCATCCACCTCGTGCTCGCGCGCCCGCCCGACGCGCCGAAGGGCGTGAAGGGGATCAGCCTGTTCGTCGTTCCCAAATATCTGCCGAAGCCGGACGGCTCGGTCGGCCCGTCGAATGGCGTGTCGTGCACCGGCATCGAGCACAAGATGGGGATCAAGGCTTCGGCGACCTGCCAGATGAGCTTCGACGATTCCACCGGCTGGCTGGTCGGCGAACCCAATCAGGGTCTCGCCGCGATGTTCACGATGATGAATACCGAGCGCGTCTCGGTCGGCGTCCAGGGATTGGGCATCGGCACCGCCGCCTATCAGAGCGCCGTCGCCTATGCGAAGGATCGCGTGCAGGGCCGTGCGCTATCCGGCCCCAAGCGCCCCGATCTCGCCGCCGATCCGATCATCGTCCATCCCGATGTCCGCCGCATGCTGATGACGATGCGCGCCTATAGCGAGGGCGGCCGCGCGCTGAGCATCTGGATCGCCCGCGCGCTCGACGCCGAGCGCCATTCGCCCGATCCCGAGGTGCGCCAGCGCGCCGAGGACCTGACCGCGCTGATGACCCCGGTGGTCAAGGCGCTTCTCACCGATTTCGGCCATGAGGCGGCGCAGCTCGGTGTCCAGGTCTATGGCGGTCATGGCTACATCCGCGAGCATGGCGTCGAGCAATATGCCCGCGATGCCCGCATCGCGATGATCTACGAGGGCACCAACGGTGTGCAGGCGCTCGATCTGGTCGGCCGCAAATTGCCCGCGCATGGCGGCCGCTATCTGCGCGCCTTCTTCCATCCGGTGTCCGAGTTCATCGAGCAGCACAAGGCGGTGCCCGGCATGGAGAAGATGATCGACGGCCTTGAGAAGGCTTTCGGCGCGCTCCAGCTGGCGACCGCGACGATCGCGCAGAAGGGCATGGCCGATCCCGAGGAGGCCGGCGCCGCATCGACCGACTATCTCCGCCTGCTCGGCCTCGTAGCCATCGCCTATCTGTTTGCGCGATCGGCCAAGGTCGCCGGCATGAAGACGATGATGGGCCAGGATCCGGATGGCTTCTACGCCGCCAAGCTGGTGACCGTGCGCTTCTTCTACGAACGCATCCTGCCGCAGGCGGCGGGGCTGTTCTCCGCGATAAAAGCGGGCAAGCGCTCGATGATGGATATGCCCGAAGCGGCATTCTGAGGTGTAACCGCTCGGATTGCCCAGCTAGGGCACGCTGTGATTAGATTAACCCGCTCATCCTGAGTAAGGGCTGAGCTTGTCGAAGCCCGCATCGAAGGATGTCCTTCGATGCGCCATTTCGACTTCGTTGTATGGCTACTCTGGATGAGCGGAGCTAACGCTGAAAGCACCTCAGCCCGGCTTGCGTCCGCCGCCGCCGCCGAACGGCTTCGGACTGTAGCGCTTGGGACCACCAGGCCCACCAGGCCCTCGCGGACCGCCGCGCGGCGGTCCATTCGGGCGGAGCTGCGCGCGCGGGGGCGGGCCGCGGCGGTCGCGGAGCTGCGCTGGCGGCGGGGTCGGCGTGTCGCCAGCCGCTTCGATCACCACGCCGTCCTCCTCGCCCGCAGTGCGCTTGAGCGCATCGAGGAACTTGCCGGCCATCGCGCGTGGTATTTCGAAGCGGGTCTCGGTCTGGAAGATCCGGATCGCGCCGACGTCGCGCTTGGTGATGTGTCCGCGGCGGCACAGCAGCGGCAGCAGCCAGCGCGGATCGGCGTTGGCGCCACGGCCGACATTCATGCGGAACCAGACGGTGTCTTCGAAGCCGGGGCGCGGACCCTGCTCGCGCTGTACCTGGTCGCGGTCGCCGCCGCGGGCGGCGGGAGAAGCGTCGATCAGGTCCTCGGGCGCCGGAAGGCTCTGGCGCTGGGTGCGCACGAAGGCGGCGGCGATCTCCTCGGCGCTGCGCGTCTCGAGCAGCTTGCGGGCGACTTCCAGATCCTCCTCGGAAACCTCGCCGACGGCGAGGCTCTCGAGCAGCCGTTCCTGGTCGCGCGCATAGATGTCGTCGGGCGTCGGGACCGGATCCCAGGTGACGTTGACGTTGGCGGCGCGCAGCAGCCGCTCGGCATGACGGCGGCGCTGATAGGGCGTGATGAGGACGCAGGTGCCCTTGCGGCCCGCGCGTCCGGTGCGGCCAGAACGGTGCTGGAGCGTCTCGGGATCGATCGGCAGCTCGGCATGGATCACCAGTTCGAGGCCGGGAAGATCGATGCCGCGCGCCGCGACGTCGGTGGCTACGCAGATGCGGGCGCGGCGATCGCGCAGCGCCTGCAGTGCATGGTTGCGTTCGTTCTGGCTCAACTCGCCCGACAGCGTCACCGCCGAGAAGCCGCGCTCGGTGAGCGTCGCCGACAGGCGGCGGACATTCTCGCGCGTCGCGCAGAACACCAGCGCGCCCTTGGCTTCGTGGAAGCGCAGCACGTTGACGACGGCATGCTGGATGTCGGCGGGCGCCACGGCCATCGCGCGATAATCGATATCGGCGTGGCTCTCACGCGCACTGGTCGTCTCGATGCGCAGGGCATCGCGCTGGTAGCGCTTGGCGAGCAGCGCGATCGGCTTCGGCATCGTCGCCGAGAACAGCAGCGTGCGGCGCTCGGGCGGGGTGAGGTCGAGGATCTCCTCGAGGTCCTCGCGGAAGCCAAGGTCGAGCATCTCGTCGGCCTCGTCGAGAATCACCGCGCGCAGCGAGCCGGGCTGGAGCGTGCCGCGCTCGAGATGGTCCTTGAGGCGGCCTGGCGTACCGACGACGATATGGCAGCCATAAGACAGGGCGCGCTGTTCGACGCGGACGTTCATGCCGCCGACGCAGCTGGCGACGCGCGCGCCGAGCTTGGCGTAGAGCCATTGCAACTCGCGTTGGACCTGCAGCGCGAGCTCGCGGGTCGGGGCGATGATCAGCGCCAGCGGCTCGCCGGGCCGGGGCAGCGTCTCGGCGCCCTGCAACAGCGTTTCGGCGATCGCCAGGCCATAGGCGACGGTCTTGCCCGAACCCGTCTGTGCGGAAACGAGCAGGTCACGGCCGCTTGCCTCCGGTGTGATCACCTGGGCCTGAACGGGCGTCGGCTCGGTGTAGCCACGCTCGGTGATTGCCTCGGCGACCGGCCGGGGCAGGGTAGAAAAGGGCATCTGATATCCGATTGCAAAGGTGCCGGCGCCTCTCGCGCGCGGCCATGTTGAAGGCGCTATAGGCAAAGACTCCGCAAAAGACCAGTGGCGGTCGGCGCGATCAAATCGCTTCGCCCGCCGCCCGCCCGCTGGCCCACGCCCATTGGAAATTATAGCCGCCCAGCCAGCCGGTCACATCGACCGCCTCGCCGATGAAATGAAGGCCGGGCACGCGCTTCGCCGCCAGGCTGCGCTGGTCGAGGCCATCGGTCGAAACGCCGCCGATCGTCACCTCGGCCTTGGCGAAGCCCTCGGAGCCGTTGGGCGTGAAGGCCCAGCCGTTGAGACGCGCGCCAGCTGCGGCCAGCGCCGCATCCTTGTGGGTGACGAGCGGGCCGGACAGACCGAGCCGATCGGCGAGCACGTCCGCCAGCCGGTCAGGAAAGCGCTCGCGCAATATCGTGCGCGGTTCGGCATTGGGCCGGGCGCGCTTGGCGTCGGTCAGCAGCGCGCGGGCGTCGCTGCCGGGGAGCAGGTCGAGCGACAGGCTCTCGCCGTGCCGCCAGTAGCTGCTGATCTGGAGGATCGCCGGGCCGGACAGGCCGCGATGGGTGAACAAGGCCGCCTCGCGGAAGCTGGCCTTGCCGAGGTTGGCGACGACGTCGAGCGACACGCCCGACAGGCTTTCGAACAGCCGATCCTCTGTGCCGAGCGTCAGCGGCACCAGCGCGGGCCGCGGTTCCACCACCTTGAGGCCGAACTGGCGGGCGATGTCGTAGGCGAAGCCGCTGGCGCCCATCTTCGGAATCGACGGCCCGCCGGTCGCGATCACCAGCGCATGCGACTGCTCGGTCCCCTGCGGCGTCTCGACCCGGAATAGGTCATCGGCCTTCGAAAGGCCGGTCACGCGCGCCAGCAGCCGGATCTCGACGCCGCCCCGGACGCACTCGTCTTCCAGCATGGCGACGATCTGCTTCGCCGATCCGTCGCAGAACAGCTGGCCGAGCGTCTTCTCGTGCCAGGCGATGCCGTGCGCATCGATCAGCGCGATGAAATCGGCCGGGGTGTAGCGGCCGAGCGCCGACTTCGCGAAATGCGGGTTGGCGGACAAATAACGGTCGGCCATGCCGCCATCGAGATTGGTGAAGTTGCACCGCCCTCCGCCCGAAATCAGGATCTTGGCGCCGGTCCGGTCGAGATGGTCGAGCAACAGCACGCGCCTGCCGCGCTGGCCTGCGGTCAGCGCGCACATCAGCCCGGCGGCGCCGGCGCCGAGGATGATGAGGTCGTAGGGCATGCAAACTCCAACAAGCCCCTCCCGTGAAAGAGAGGGGGAGAAAAGGGGGGCGCCGCCCTTGGGAATACCGGCCGCACCTGCTATCGGCCCCCCCGATCATGAGCAAGCCCAACCGCCCCGACCGCCGCACCTTTGCGATCATCTCGCACCCCGATGCCGGCAAGACCACGCTGACCGAGAAGCTGCTCTACTTCGGCGGCGCGATCCATCTCGCCGGCGAGGTCAAGGCGCGCGGGCAGACCCGGCGGGCGCGATCGGACTGGATGAAGATCGAGCAGCAGCGCGGAATCTCCGTCACCTCGTCGGTGATGACCTTCGAGCGCGACGGCATCACCTTCAACCTGCTCGACACGCCGGGCCACGAGGATTTCTCCGAGGACACCTATCGCACGCTGACCGCCGTCGACTCGGCGGTGATGGTGATCGATGCCGCCAAGGGCATCGAGCCGCAGACCCGCAAGCTGTTCGAGGTGTGCCGGCTGCGCTCGGTGCCGATCATCACCTTCGTCAACAAGGTCGATCGCGAAGGCCGCCCGACCTTCGAGCTTCTCGACGAGATCGCCGACGCGCTGGCGCTCGACGTGTCGCCGATGAGCTGGCCGGCCGGTATGGGCGGCACCTTCGAGGGAATCTACGATCTCGCCCGCGACCGGCTCTATCGTCCTGCCTCGGACGCGACCGGCGCCTATGAGGGCGACGCGATCTCGGTCGCGGGGATCAACGATTCGCAGCTCGAGGATCTGCTGTCCGAGCAGTGCCTCGCCCAGCTGCGCGAGGAGGTCGAGCTGGCCGGGGTCGGCTATGCGCCGTTCGATGAGACCGCCTATCTCAATGGCGACCTGACGCCGGTCTATTTCGGATCGGCGCTCAAGGATTTCGGCGTCGAGCAGCTGATCGACGCGCTCGCCAATTTCGCACCGTCGCCGCGGCCCCAGCCGGGCGAGCCCCGCGACGTCGATCCGGGCGAGCCCAATGTCGCCGGCTTCGTGTTCAAGGTGCAGGCCAATATGAACCCGCAGCATCGCGATCGGGTCGCGTTCATGCGGCTCTGCTCGGGCCGGTTCCGGCGCGGCATGAAGCTGAACCAGGTCGGCACCGGCAAGACTATCGCGGTGCATAGCCCGATCCTGTTCTTCGCCCAGAATCGCGAACTCGCGGAAGAAGCCTTCCCCGGCGACATCATCGGCATCCCCAATCACGGAACCCTGCGGGTCGGCGACACGCTGACCGAGGGCGAGATGATCCGCTTCACCGGCATTCCCAATTTTGCGCCGGAAATCCTGCGCCGGGTGAAGCTGGTCGATCCGACCAAGACCAAGCAGCTGCGCAACGCGCTCAACGACATGGCCGAGGAAGGGATCATGCAGGTCTTCCATCCGTCGATCGGATCGCAGTGGATCGTCGGCGTGGTCGGCCAGCTCCAGCTCGAGGTGATGATCTCGCGCCTTCAGGCCGAATATAAGGTCGCGGCCGGCTTCGAGCCGTCGCCCTGGGACACCGCCCGCTGGATCGCCGCCGATGACGAGAAGGCGCTCGATGATTTCAAGGGGCTGCACCGCGCGGCGATGGCCGAGGATCGCGATGGCGCGCCGGTGTTCATGGCCAAGGATCAGTGGGAACTGAACTATATCCAGGGGCGCTTCCCCGCCCTGCGCTTCTCCGCGACCCGGGACAGGCGGTAGAGCGACGGAAAGAAACGCCGACACACACGTTCTCCCCTCGTTACGACCGAGAGGAGTGTCTGTGCGCAGCGTAAAATCCATCATCCTCGCCGCCGCTTTGCTGCCAGCCATGGCGAGCGCGGCGGCTCCCGATCCCGCCGTGCTCGGCGCCCAGGTGGTGCTCGACCGGCTCGGTTTCAGCCCCGGCGTGATCGACGGTGCCAAGGGGCTGAGCTTCGCCAAGGCACTGAAGGGCTATCAGGAGGCGAAGGGCCTCACCGTCACCGGCCAGCTCGACGATGCGACGGTCAAGAGCTTCGACGCCTATCGGGCGATGCCGACCGTGATCGATGCGAAGCTCAGCGACCAGATCCTCGAAGGTCCGTTCGTCGGACCGATCCCCGCCAGCGAGGCGCAGCAGGCGCTGATGCCGTCGCTGGGCTATTCCGACGCGATGGAGAAGCTGGCGGAGCGCTATCACACCACCAAGGCGACGCTGATCGCGCTCAATTCGCCGCAGACCCAGCTGGTGCCCGGCGCCACCATCAAGGTCCCCAACGTCGTTCCACCGGCGCAGGACTATGCCGCCGATCTCAAGCCGGACTGGCGCAAGACGCTGTGGACCCTGAATGTCGGCTCGCAGCAGCCGGAGGTGGCGAAGGTGGTGGTCGACAAGTCGGACGGCGTGCTGCGCGCCCTCGACAGCGCGGGCAAGCTCGTCGCGCAGTTCCCGGCGACGATGGGCAGCAGCCATGATCCCCTGCCGATCGGCACCTGGAAGATCCAGGGCCGCTCCTACAACCCGGTTTTCCACTTCAACCCCAAGCTGTTCTGGGATGCCGACAGCAAGGACCAGAAGGCGGTGCTGCCGGCGGGCCCGAACGGTCCGGTCGGGGTGGTGTGGATCGATCTCGACAAGCAGCATTATGGCATCCACGGCACGCCCAATCCCGAGAATGTCGGCAAGACCGAAAGCCATGGCTGCATCCGCCTGACCAACTGGGATGCGGCGCGGCTGGCGATGATGGTGAAGCCGGGCACGCCCGCGATCTTCCAGAACTGACCGGAGGCGAGCGGATGATTCGCGGGATAGCCTCGATAATGCTGCTGGTCGCCGCCGGCTATGTCGTCTGGGTCGTCCTCCTCAACCTGCCGGGCGAGAAAGGCGAGGCCCCTGCGACCAAAGCCGAACCGGAGCGCCCGGCAGCGCCGCTTGCCATGGCCTCGCCCGGTGCTCTCGTGATCCCGGTCGCGGGCGTAGGGGCCGACCAGCTCTCCGACACGTTCGACGATGCCCGGGGCGAGGGCCGCGTCCACGACGCCATCGACATCATGGCGCCCCGCGGCACGCCCGTCATCGCGGCGGCGGCGGGCACGGTCGAAAAGATCTTCGACAGCAAGCTCGGTGGGCTGACCGTCTATGTACGGCGCCCGGGCGGCCAGTGGGTCGATTACTACGCCCATCTCGACGCCTATGCGCCCGGTCTGGCGGAGGGGCAGAAGGTGAGGCCGGGCCAGATCATCGGTGCGGTGGGTTCGACCGGCGACGCGAGCGCCGAGGCGCCGCACCTCCATTATGCGATCAACGCGATGGCGCCAGGTGAGGCCTGGTATCAGGGCCGCCCGATCAACCCCTATCCACAGTTGCAAAAGCCCTCTCCCTCCAGGGGAGAGGGAGGGGCCCGCCGCGTAGCGGTGGGAGGGTGAGGGCACGCTGATTGTACCAGCGGAGGGGTGACATTCGTCCGCGCCGTGCCAATATCCCGCGCATGACGTCATTGCGCCGCCTTCTCGCCCTCCTCGCCTTCACCTTCGCCTTGATCGCCGTTCCGGCCCAGGCCGCCGACAAGCTGGTAGTCGCGTTTGGCGATAGCCTGATGGCGGGTTACCAGCTGCCACCGGGCCAGGGCTTCGCGCCTCAGCTCGAAGCCGCGTTGCGGCGGCAGGGGATCGCAGCAAGCGTGCACAATGCCGGCGTTTCCGGCGACACCACCGCGCAGGGGCGGGCGCGGCTCAACTGGGTGCTCGCCGCGCTGAAGGCCAAGCCCGACCTCGTGATCGTCGAACTCGGCGCCAACGATATGCTGCGCGGTCTCGATCCCGGCCAGGCCGAGGCGAATCTCGACGCGCTGCTCGCGGAACTGACCAGGCGCCGCATCAAGGTCCTGCTGGCCGGGATGGTGGCGGCGCCCAATCTCGGTCCGGACTATGCCCGCCGCTTCGATGCGCTCTATCCGCGCCTCGCAAGGAAATATCATGTCCCGCTCTACCCCTTTTTCCTGCAGGGCATCATCGGCGACCGTTCGCTGCATATCGGCGACGCGATCCACCCCAACAAGGCCGGGGTTTCGGTGATCGTCAGCGGCATATTGCCGCGGGTTAAGCCTCTGCTGACACAGCGGTAATCAGAGCCGTTGCAGCCGATCTGATCAGGCCCTAAGCTCGCCTCCGAAACGGATCGAGGGGAGGCTTCGATGATATGGTCGGCATCCTCTTCGGCGCGGGGAGCGATAGGGCAACCGAGGGGCGACATCGGCGATGACGCGCGCGAAGCCTTCCTCGATCGGCTGCGCGAAGGCGTCGCGTCCGCCGCCCAAGGCGAAGGCGAGTTCTTCCTGGACCTTGCTGGCGTGGATCATATGTCCGCGGGCGCGCTGATGGCGTTGACGATCGCCCGCAAGGAGGCGATCACCAGCAACGTGAAGATCGTCCTCGCCCGGCCGACACCCGCCATTCGCGAGGTGCTCGAAATCAGTCGCTACCAGCTGATCTTCGATATCGTCGACCATCTCGATCCCAACGGCGGCTGAGGGGACAGCTCGATGCTCGTGCGCTTCTGGGGAACGAGGGGTTCCCTGCCGGTCGCTCCCCGCGCTCGCGCGATCGAGGACAAGATCGTCGCCGTATTGATGCGCGCCTCGGGCAGGTCCTTCGCCGACGAGGCGGCCGCCCGCGCTTTCGTCAATGACGAGCTGAGCTTCGCCGAAGCACATACCTATGGCGGCGCCACCACCTGCCTGGAAATCGAGGGCGCCGACGACAGCTTCTTCATCCTCGACATGGGCTCTGGCCTGCGCGAGCTGGGCAACGACGCGTTCCGTCGCGTGGCGGCCGGCCGCTCGCGCACTTATAATTTCTTCCTGTCCCACCTCCACTGGGACCATATCATGGGCTTTCCCTTCTTCGGGCCGGCCTTCGATCCCGGCGCGACGATCGTGATCCATTCCGGCCATGCCGACGCCGAACAGGCGCTGCGCCGCCAGCAGGAGGAGATCAGCTTCCCGGTCGCCTTCGACTGGCTGCGCGCGAAGATCGAGTTCAAGGTGCTGACGCCCGGCGAAACCTATCATGTCGACGGCATCGACGTGGAACTGATGCCGCAGGACCACAGCCATGTCTCCTACGCCTGGCGATTCCGCCGCGACGGCAGGACGATGGTCTTCTCCACCGATGCCGAGCATCGCATGGAGGACATCGAGGACAAGAAGGCCTTCGAAACCTTCTTCGACAAGGCCGACCTGGTGATCTGCGACACGATGTATTCGCTTGCCGAGAGCATCACCCTCAAGGCGGACTGGGGCCATTCGAGCAACGTCATGGCGGTCAACCTGTGCCACGGCGCCGGCGCCGGAAAGCTCGTGCTGTTCCACCATGAACCGACCAGCACCGACGCGGACATCGACCGCCTCTACGACGAGACGATCCGCTACGAGGCGCTCAGCCGCCGTGACGGCAGGCCGCTCGAGATCGTCTGCTCCTATGACAGCCTGGAGCTGGAGGTGTGACGCCGCGAGGCGTCGTGACCCTGCTCAGCCGCGCGGCTCCTCGTCCTTCACGAAGTCGAACTTGCCGATATAGTCGGTCTTGCCGATCGGCATGCCTTGTGCTCGCAGCAGCGCATAGGCGATCGTCATATGAAAATAGAAGTTGGGCCGGGACATCGACGTCAGAAACTCTTCGGCAGTGAAGTCGGCATGATGGGAGCCGAACGCGAAACGCACGTTGCGGCCGAGCAATATGTCGATTTCGGCCGGGCTGATCGCGTCGATCGCCGCGCGGGTAGACCGGAGCTGTTCGCGTAACGCCGCGAAGCTCTCGCCCGGCGGTGTCCTGTCGGGTGAGAAGCTGCCGCGCTTGACCCCTTCGATCGCCCCGATCGAGTGCACCGACGCCGATTTCACCTGATAGGCGAAATCGAGCATGTCGGGTGCCAGCCGCGCGCCGAGGATATCCTTTTCGGCGATGCCCTGATCGGCCGCCCAGGCTTCCGCCTTGTCGAGCAGGGCATCGAGATTGCCGAGCATGCGCTGGTAAGGCGGTATGACCGCGGCGTAGAGGGAAAAGGTCAAGGCGTCTCTCCGGGATGGTGGGTCGACAGGCAGGCTATTCGTCGCGGGCGGCTTTGACTATAGCCGCGGCCCATGCACGGCTGGATCATCATCGACAAACCGCTCGGGCCCGGCTCCACCCAGATGGTGTCCGCGGTCAAGCGCGCGCTCCGGATCGGCGGCTATGGCAAATATAAGGTCGGGCATGGCGGGACGCTCGATCCGCTGGCGAGCGGCGTGCTGCCGATCGCGCTGGGCGAGGCGACCAAGCTGTCGGGGCGGATGCTTGACGCCGACAAGGGCTATGCCTTCACCATCGGCTTCGGTGTCGAAACCGACACGCTCGATGCCGAGGGCAAGGCGGTCGCCACCTCCGACCTGCGCCCGACCCTTGCCGAGGTCGAATCCGTGCTGGCCCGCTTCACCGGGCCGCTCGATCAGGTGCCGCCGGCCTATTCCGCCATCAAGATCGATGGCGAGCGCGCCTATGATCGCGCGCGGGCGGGGGAGACGTTCGAGATCCAGACACGCGCGGTGACGGTCTATGCGCTGGCTGTGGAAGCGGAAGAAGGCGGGAACGACCAGAAGCGGGTGTTGGACGAAATCACCCTCTCTTGCTCGGTCTCCAAGGGCACCTACATAAGGAGCCTGGCCCGCGACATCGCGCGCGCGCTTGGTACCGTCGGCCATGTCACCATGCTCCGCCGCACCAAGGCCGGGCCGTTCACGCTGGATTCCGCGATTTCGCTGGACAAGCTGGACGAATTCGCTAAGGCGCACCGGCTTGAAAAAGCACTTTTGCCGATGACGGCAGGGCTGGACGACATCCCGGCTCTCTCCGTCACCCCCGATCAGGCAAGGGCACTCCGCGAGGGGCGCCGATTGATCGGGATCGCCGCACCCACCGGCCTCAACCTTGCGATCGAAGGCGATGTGCCTGTCGCGCTGGTCGAAGCCGAAGCCAATGGTTCCGGGTTTGAGATCCGGGTGGTGCGCGGCTTCAACCTGATGTCGAAGGAAGACGCATGACTGTTACCGCCGAGCGTAAGACCGCGATCATTGCCGACAACGCCCGTTCCGATGGCGACACCGGCAGCCCCGAAGTCCAGGTCGCGATCCTGACCGAGCGCATCACCAACCTGACCGAGCATTTCAAGATCCACGCGAAGGACAATCACTCGCGCCGCGGTCTGCTGATGCTGGTCAACAAGCGTCGCAGCCTTCTCGATTATCTCAAGAAGGAAGACGCGTCCCGCTACGCAGCGCTGATCGCAAAGCTCGGCCTGCGCAAGTAAGAGTTCCAGGACGGCCCCCTCACCGGGGCCGTTCGTCATTTCCGGCCTGGTGCAATTCGGTACCGGGCAGGAGGGCGGGCACAAGCTCCCGCCACGGCAGGCCGAAGGACGGCCTGCACCACGCGATGGCAACCGGCAACGATGCCCAGCCATCCGCATAGGCCCCGGCCGCATAGGGCGTCCGGAGACAAGGAAATCAGATGTTCGATACCAAGAAAGTTGAAATCCAGTGGGGCGGCCAGACCCTCACACTGGAAACGGGCCGCGTTGCCCGCCAGGCCGACGGCGCGGTGCTCGCGACGCTCGGCGAGACCGTCGTCCTCTGCGCCGTCACGGCGGCGCGCAGTGTCAAGGAAGGGCAGGACTTCTTCCCGCTGACCGTCCATTATCAGGAGAAGTATTTCTCGTCGGGTCGTATCCCCGGCGGCTTCTTCAAGCGCGAGCGCGGCGCGACCGAGAAGGAGACGCTGGTCTCCCGCCTGATCGACCGCCCGATCCGCCCGCTCTTCCCCGAGGGCTTCTACAACGAGATCAACGTCATCGCTCACGTGCTGAGCTATGACGGCCAGAACGAGCCCGATATCCTGGCGATGATCGCCGCGTCGGCCGCTCTGACAATCTCGGGCGTTCCCTTCATGGGCCCGATTGGCGGCGCGCGCGTCGGCTATATCGACGGCGAATATATCCTCAACCCGACCGACGAACAGGTTGCAGCGGGCGAGCTCGAGCTCGTCGTCGCCGGTACCCAGGACGCGGTGATGATGGTCGAATCCGAAGCCAAGGAGCTTTCGGAAGAGGTCATGCTCGGCGCCGTGATGTTCGCGCATCGCGCCTGCCAGGATGTCGTCGGTGCGATCATCAAGCTCGCCGAGAAGGCTGCCAAGGATCCGTGGGAGATGGCCCCGCAGGCCGATCTGTCCGCCGCCAAGACCAAGCTCAAGAAGCTGGTCGGCAAGGATATCGAAGCCGCCTACAAGCTGACCAACAAGTCGGCTCGCTCGGGCGCGCTCAACGAGGCGCGCGCCAAGGCGAAGGCTGCTTTCGCCGATGCCGCGCCGCAGGACCAGATGGCTGCCAACAAGCTCGTCAAGAAGCTCGAGGCCGAAATTGTCCGCACCGCGATCCTCAAGGAAGGCCGCCGCATCGACGGCCGCGACACCAAGACGGTCCGCCCGATCGTCGCCGAGGCACATTTCCTGCCCCGCGCGCATGGTTCGGCGCTGTTCACCCGCGGCGAAACGCAGAGCATCTCCACCTGCACCTTGGGCACCAAGGAATCGGAGCAGATGATCGATGGCCTGACCGGCCTGCGCTACGAGCACTTCATGCTGCACTACAACTTCCCGCCCTATTCGGTCGGTGAAGTCGGCCGCTTCGGTGCGCCGGGCCGTCGTGAAATCGGTCATGGCAAGTTGGCATGGCGTGCGCTGCATGCGGTGCTGCCGACCAAGGAGGAGTTCCCCTACACGATCCGCCTCACCTCCGACATCACCGAGTCGAACGGCTCGTCGTCGATGGCGACGGTGTGCGGCGGTTCGCTCGCACTGATGGATGCCGGCGTGCCGATCAAGCGTCCGGTGTCGGGCATCGCCATGGGCCTGATCCTCGAAGGCAAGAACTTCGCGGTCATCAGCGACATCCTCGGCGACGAGGATCATCTCGGCGACATGGACTTCAAGGTTGCAGGCACGTCGCAGGGCATCACCAGCCTTCAGATGGACATCAAGATCGCCGGCATCACCGAGGAGATCATGAAGGTCGCGCTGAGCCAGGCCAGCGAAGGCCGTGCCCATATCCTCGAGGAAATGGCCAAGGCGCTCGATCACACCCGCAGCGAACTGTCGGCGCACGCGCCGCGGATCGAGACGATGTCGGTTCCCAAGGACAAGATCCGCGACATCATCGGCACCGGCGGCAAGATCATCCGCGAGATCGTCGCCACCACCGGCGCGAAGGTCGACATCGACGATGACGGCACCGTCAAGATCTCGTCGTCCGATCCCGCGCAGATCGAAGCCGCACGCAACTGGATCTACGGCATCGTCGCCGAGCCGGAAGTGGGCAAGGTCTATGTCGGCAAGGTCGTCAATCTGGTCGATTTCGGAGCATTCGTGAACTTCATGGGCGGCAAGGACGGTCTCGTCCACGTCTCGGAGATCAAGAATGAGCGGGTCGAGAAGGTTGCCGATGCGCTGACCGAAGGCCAGGAAGTCAAGGTCAAGGTGCTCGAGATCGACCAGCGCGGCAAGGTTCGCCTGTCGATGCGCGTCGTCGACCAGGAGACTGGCGAGGAACTGCCCGACACGCGTCCGCCCCGCGAGGAGCGTCCGCGCGGCGAGCGTAGCGATCGTGGCGATCGCGGTCCGCGCCGTGACGGCGGCGATCGTGGTCCGCGCCGTGATGGTGATCGTGGTCCCCGCCGCGACGGCGGAGATCGTGGTCCCCGCGGCGAAGGCCGTGGCGATCGCGGTCCGCGCCGCGAGCGCACCGAAGGCGGTAACGACGAGGGTCCTGCACCCGATTTCGCGCCGGCCTTCCTGACCCGCGACGACGACTAAAAGCTCCGTCATCCTGCGCTTTGCGCTGCGATGAACTGGAACATGGAAGAAGGGGGAGCAGCAATGCTTCCCCTTTTTTCGTTGCAGGCCAGGCGTTTGCATCGGCTACATTGCCGCTATGATATCCTCCGAGCTCGCCCCCTATGCCATCGCCGCACCGATCGTCGCGGTGGCGCTGTTCGTCCGCTTCCGGCGTATCGGCAGGGCCCAGCGGCTGCGGCTGTCGACGCTGTGGATCATCCCGACCATCTTCATCCTGCTCGCCGGTGCGGTGATCGTGCAGTTCCCGCCCTCGGGCTGGGGCTGGCTGTGGGTGACCATCGCGCTTGTGCTGGGGAGCGCGATCGGCTGGCAGCGCGGGCGGCTGGTGGAGATCGCCGTCGACCCCGAGACGGGCCTGCTGAACCAGCGCAGCTCGCGAGGCGCGTTGCTGTTCCTCGGCCTGCTGATGCTGCTGCGTTGGGGCCTGCGCGCCCTGGTGGAGGCCAGCGACGCGCGTTGGCATCTCGGGGCGATGCTGGTGAGCAGCATCTTCATCGCCTTCGCCGCCGGTGTGCTGAGCGCCTATCGTGTCGAGATATATCTGCGCGCGCGAGGATTGTTACGGTCCGGTTAAGCAATCGCCATGTTAATCCGTTAGGCGTATACGACCTTGTGCAACGCAGCGAGATGTCTGGTCGGGCCATTCGGGGGCAATGATGGCGAGTTCAGGCGTAAAGATGTTGGAACGGCTACCGCTTGGCCGAGATCGGCCTTTGTCGATCTATGCGTGCGCGCTCGCGATGTGCCTGCTGTCGTTCCTGGTGCGCTGGCTGGCAACCCCGCTCATGCCCAGCGGCTATCCCTTTGTCAGCTTCTTCCCGGCGGTTATCCTGTCGACATTCCTGTTCGGCGTCCGTGCGGGGGCCTTGGCCGGGATCATCAGCGGCGTCGCCGGCTGGTATTGCTTCATTCCGCCCTCCTTCTCGGTGAAATGGTCGGGCGCGGTGGCTTTCGCGCTGGTCTTCTACACTGGCGTGGCGGCGATCAACATCGTCATGATCCATTGGTTGCAGTGCATCAATGAACGGCTAGCGGAGGAGCGCGAGCGCAACCGCCGGCTTGCCGAGCGTGGCGAGCTGCTGTTTCGCGAGCTCCAGCACCGGGTATCGAACAACCTGCAGGTCATCAGCGGATTATTGTCTCTGCAGATGCGGGGCGTGTCCGACGCGGCCGCGCGGCTGGCCCTCGACGAGGCGTCGCGGCGGCTCGCGCTGATCGGCCGGATTCATCGCCAGCTCTATAGCCCGCACGGGCAGGAGCTCCGCCTTGCCGCCTTTCTCGAGCAGCTTGGCGCGGACCTGATCGACGCCAGCGGCAGGTTCGGCATCGACTATCGGGTGGAGGCCGTCGACGACGTCGCACTGGCGGCCGACGCGGCGGTGCCGATGGCGCTGATCATCGCCGAGGCCGTCACCAACGCGATCGAGCATGGTTTCCCGGCGGGTGAGGGCGGCCATATCCTGATCCGGGTGACCCGCGTCGACGGCGCGGTCGAGATCAGCGTGAGCGACGACGGCGCAGGCTTGCCGGCGGATTTCGACCTGGCGAAGTCGGACAGCCTCGGGCTGAAGCTCGCGCAGATGCTGGCCAGGCAGATGGGGGGCAGTTTCCGGCTGACCGGCGGGGATGGCACCGCCGCGGTGCTGCGGATTCCTTAGAGCAGGCGGTGTTTAGATTGACTCACCCGCTCATCCTGAGGAGCCACTGAGCTGGCGAAGGGGCGTCTCGAAGGACATCCTTCGATGCGGTTCGACTGCGCTCAGCCCTTACTCTGGATGAGCGGCTCAATCTAATCGAAGGTGCGCCAAGGCCCTGTTCTCCAGTACGGTCGCGCAACCCTGCACCTTCAGATATGCGCCCCGCGCCGCCAGCCCATCTGTTCGGTGTAATGGCGCCGGCACAGTGCGACATAGCGCTCGTTGCCGCCGACTTCGATCTGTGCGCCCTCCTTGACGGCGAAGCCTTCATCGTCGACGCGCAGGTTCATCGTCGCCTTGCGGCCACAGGCGCAGATCGCCTTCAACTCGATCAGGTTATCGGCAATCGCCAGCAGCGCCGCGCTGCCGGGGAACAGCTGGGCCTGGAAGTCGGAGCGCAGGCCATAAGCGAGCACGGGTATCTCGAGTTCGTCGCACACCGCCGCGAGCTGGAACACCTGCGCGCGGGTCAGCCATTGGGCCTCGTCGACCAGCACGCAATGCACCGCCGCCTCGGCCAGTTCGATCGCGACTTCCTCGAACAGATCCGTATCGGAGTCGATCGCCGTGGCATGCGACGCCAGCCCGATGCGCGATGTGATCTTGCCGGGCTCGAATCGGTCGTCGAACGCCGCCGTGAACAGCAGCGTCCGCATGCCGCGTTCGCGATAGTTGAAATCGGCCTGGAGCAGCGTCGTCGACTTGCCCGCGTTCATCGCGGCATAATAGAAATAGAGCTTCGCCATCGCTGGCCCGTCCCCCCACATAGGCTGAGTCGGACGCTACAATATTGCCAGCGCACAATCACATCTTTCTGGCGGCGGCGATCGTCTTCCCCCAGTAGCTGTGGCGATGAATATGCTTCCCGAGGGTACGCCGCGCGTCCGCTTCCGCTGGTCGCGCTACCACGCAATGGTGATTGCGGTGCCGGCCGACAAGGCGACGCGCGATCGGATCATCTCCGGTATCGGGGCGCTGGTCGGCATCATTGCCACCGGTCTGCTGGTCCGCAGCCTCACCGGTGTCGGCGCCCATATGCCGTTGCTGATCGCGCCGATCGGCGCGGCGGCGGTGTTGCTGTTCGCGGTGCCGGCGAGCCCGATGGCGCAGCCCTGGCCCGTGATCGCCGGCAATGTCGTTTCCGCCATCGTCGGTGTCAGCGTGGCACAGCTCGCGGCCGATCCGATGGTCTCGGCGGGCCTCGCCGTGGGTTGTGCGATCGTGGCGATGGCGCTGCTGCGCTGCCTCCATCCGCCGGGCGGCGCGGTTGCCCTCACCGCCGTGCTCGGTGGCCCCGCCATCCAGGCCAGCGGCTATGATTTCGTCATAGCGCCCGTCGCCGTCGACACCGTCCTGCTGCTGGCGATGGCCTGGGGCTTTCATCGCTTCTCCGGCCATAGCTATCCCCACATCGCCAAGCCGATCGCGGAGCCGGACGCGGCTGATTTCTCGCGCGAGGATCTGGCCAAGGCGGTTGCCGACTATCCGGACATCCTCGATGTGGCGATGGAGGATCTCGAGGAATTGCTGCGGGCCGCCGAGCATAACGCTCTCGCGCGGCGCGCGCGGCGCGGCTAGGCCTCGCCGTCGCCTTTGCTCAGGTCACGGGCGATGGCGGGTTTACGCAACAGAGTGTCGATGTGGCTGCCCTCGTCGAAGCTCTCGTCGGCGAGGAATTTGAGCTTGGCGGCATATTTCGTGTTCACCCGCCGGGCGACCTCGCTCTGCAGATAGGCGGTGTTGGTGCGCAGCGCCTTGATCACGGCGTCCTCGTCCGCGCCGAGCAGCGGTTTCACGAACACCGTGGCGTGCTTCAGGTCGGGCGACATGCGCACCTCGGTCACCGACACCATGTGGCTCGCCAATGTTTCGTCATGCACGTCGCCGCGCATCAATATGTCCGACAGGGCATGGCGCACCTGCTCGCCGACGCGGAGCAGGCGGACGGACTTACCTTCGGCGGTTTCGTTACGGCGCATTCTGCCTCCAAGACCCTCTCCCTTAGGGGAGAGGGAGGGGCCCATTGCGAAGCAATGGGAGGGTGAGGGCACGCCTTGCGGCAACGTCGTGCCCTCACCCAACTGCGACTAGGCGCGTCCCGCGCCAAGTCTCGTATCCTTCTCCCCACATGGGAGAGGGAAAGCCTTACAAAGTGCGCTCGCGCTCCTCGACCTCAAACGTTTCGACGATGTCGCCGGGCTTGATGTCGGTCGTGGATTCCAGCGTGATACCGCATTCGAGGCCGGCGCGGACCTCGGGAACGTCATCCTTGAACCGGCGCAGCGATGCGATCTGGCCGTTGTAGATGATGACGTCGTCGCGCAGGATGCGGGCGCGCAGCTTCTGGCGGATATAGCCGTCGACCACGAGCAGACCGGCGGCCTTGCCGTGCTTGCCCGCCGAGAACACCTCGCGGATTTCGGCGCGGCCGACGACATGCTCGAGATATTCGGGGCCAAGCTGGCCCGCCATTGCGGCGCGGATCTCATCGAGCAGATCGTAGATCACATCATAATATTTGAGGGCGACCCCATCGCGCGTGGCGATTTCCCGCGCCTTGGAATTGGCGCGGACGTTGAAGCCGATGATTGGTGCCTTCGAGGCCGCGGCCAGGCTGACGTCGCTCTCGGTGATGCCGCCGACGCCGGCGTGCAGGATGCGCACCTGGATGAGATCGGTCGAGATCTTGTTGAGCGAACCGACGATCGCCTCGACCGAGCCCTGGGCATCGGCCTTGACGACGACCGGATATTGCTGCGCCTGCTTGTCGCGCAATGCCGAGAACATCGATTCGAGGCTTGCCGGAGCCGAAGTGGTCCGCTTCGCCTGAATGACGCCCGCACGATAAGCGGCGACCTCGCGGGCGCGCGCCTCGTTCTCAACGACCGACAGCTGGTCGCCGGCGCTCGGCACGCCCGACAGGCCGAGGATCTCGACCGGCTGGGATGGGCCCGCCTGTTTGACGTTGCGGCCCTTGTCGTCGATCAGGGCACGGACCTTGCCGCTCTCGGCGCCGACGACGAAGATGTCGCCGACCTTGAGCGTGCCGCGGCTGACGAGCACGGTCGCCACCGGGCCACGGCCCTTGTCGAGCGTGGCTTCGACCACGGTGCCTTCGGCATCGCGATCCGGGTTGGCCTTGAGTTCGAGCAGTTCGGCCTGCAGTTCGATCTTCTCGATCAATTCGTCGAGGCCGGTCTTCTTGAGCGCCGAAACCTCGACCTCCTGGACGTCGCCGCCCATCGATTCCACCTGAACGTCATGCTGGAGCAGCGCCTCGCGAACCTTCTGCGGGTTCGAGCCGGGCTTATCCATCTTGTTGATCGCGATGATCATCGGCACGCCCGCGGCGCGGGTGTGGCTGATCGCCTCGATCGTCTGCGGACGCAGGCCATCGTCGCCGGCGACGACGATCACCACGATGTCGGTGATGTTGGCGCCGCGCGCCCGCATGTCGCTGAACGCTTCGTGGCCGGGCGTATCGAGGAAGGTGATCTTCGCCCCGCTCTGCACCTGCACCTGGTAGGCGCCGATGTGCTGGGTGATGCCGCCGGCCTCGCCCGATGCGACGTCGGTGCCGCGCAGGGCATCGAGCAGGCTGGTCTTGCCGTGATCGACATGGCCCATGATCGTCACCACCGGCGGACGCGGCAGCAGCGACTCCTCGGCATCGACGTCATGCGCCGTGACCAGGTCGACGTCGCTGTCGGACACGCGCTTGATGTTGTGGCCGAACTCGGTGACGAGCAGTTCCGCGGTGTCCTGGTCGATCGTCTGGTTGACGGTGACGGGCATGCCCATCTTGAACAGCGACTTGACCAGGTCGGCGCCGCGCTCGGCCATACGGTTGGCCAGCTCTCCAACGGTGATCGTCTCGGGAACCGCGACGTCGCGAACCTGCTTCTGCTGGACCGAGCCCGACTGATGGGCGCGGCGATCCTTTTCGCGGGCGCGCTTCAGCGCGGCGAGCGAGCGCGCGCGCGCGCCGCTGTCGTCGTCTAGCGCCTTGGTGACGGTCAGCTTGCCGGACTGGCGGCGATCGTCGCCCTTGCGGTCACGCTGTAGCGGGCGGCTGGGTTCGGGGCGCTTGGGGCTGGGAACGGGCGTGAACCGGCGCGGCGGTGGTACGCCGTCGCTGCGCTTCTCGGCTTCCGGTGCAGGCGCGGCTTCGGCCACGGCGGGTGCCTCGGCGACAGCGGCAGGCGCGGGCTCGGGAGCGGCGCTGGGCGGCGTCGCCGGCTGGGCAGGAGCGCGTTCGGCCTCTTCTTCGGCGCGGCGCTTTTCCTCGGCGCGGCGCTTCTCATCCTCGCTCGCTTCCGTCTTCAGCCGCTCCTCGCGGCGACGCGCTTCCTCAAGCGCGGTCATGCGCGCCTCATCGGCCTCGCGCAGCAGACGCTCCTGCTGTTCGCGACGCTCCAGCGGCGTCATCGGGCGCATCTGTGCGGGCTGGGGGGCGGGGCGGGGTGCGACTGCCGCCGGCGCTGGCGCGGGCTGGGCAGGCGCCGCCTGTGCGGCGGGGGCGGGTGCAGGCGTCGGTTCGTCGATCACCTGGGGCTCGGCTTCGCCCGGGCGTCCGCCGAGCACACGGCGGCGCTTGACCTCGACGACCACGGTGTTCGAACGGCCATGGCTGAAGCTCTGCTTCACCTGGCCCGTCTCGACCGTACGCTTGAGGCCCAGCGGCGCGCGCATTCCCAGCTTCGGCTTGTCGTTATCACTCATCTGGTAACCGAACCCTTCACTTCACGAATTTGTAGCGCCGATGGACCCTGCGGATCGACTCCGCAAGGCTGAAGCGCTCTCAGAACGTCCTATGAAGCCGCACCAGCGGCCCAAAGCGTCAGCGACGCGCACGGCAGATGCCGGCACGGTCAGCCCGATATGTACCACATTGTCCCGGCCCAACGCCATCGACAATATGGTGCGTTCGGCCGGGATTACTACCCCGCGGAGGTCCGATCCTTCGGCGTCCCGGCCCATCCGCAGGGCCTGGTCCAGCTTGCGGTTGCCGTCCTCCGAGGCATCGGCGGCGTGCAGCAGGAGATGCAGCTGGCCACGCCGGGCGGCGTCGCCGATCCGGTCGGACCCGGTGAGCAGGGCGCCCGCGCGTGCCTCCAGGCCGAGCCGATCGAGCGCAGCCCGGCGCAAGCCGTCCTCGATACGTTCGGGAAGGTCGACGGGGATGGTGAACGAGCCGTCCTTGAACGCCCGAGCGAGCGCCCCCTTGAACTTGCCCTTGGCCATCGCGGCTTCGAGTGCTGCGCGGTCGACGCCGATCCAGGCGCCACGTCCGCCGGCCCTGGCGCGAAGATCGGGCATGACGGTGCCGTCTGGCCCGAGTGCGAGGCGGATCAGATTGCCGCGCGCATCATGCTCTCCTGTCAGGATGCACTTGCGCTCTGGAACATGCTTTTGCGGCCGCGGAGGCCGATCCTCCGAGCCCTGGTCCGATGCTAGCGGAACGTCCCGATGATCATCGTGTGCCATTCGCGGGAGCGACCTCCTGCACGGCAGTGGCGGCGGGGCGGTCGGCGATCAGCAGCCCGCCCGCGCCATAATTCTCGGTCGAGATTTCGATGATGTTCACCTGCACCGCGCTCGCCGGCTTGCCGAGATGCGCGCCCAGCGACCGCGTCACGTCAGCGACGATGGCGGCCTTCTGTTCGCGCGTGGCGGAGCCGGCGATGCGGATGTCGACGAACGGCATGGGTGTCAGGCCTCGTCGGCGAACCAGTGAGCGCGGGCGGCCATGATGATCTCATTGCCCTGGTCCTCGCTCAGGCCATATTCGCCGAGCACGCCCGCCTTGTTCTCCTCGCGCTCCGCACGCTCGGGGCGATCGGGCTTGTCGCTGCTCGGCCGGCGGCGCTGCTCGGCGCGCTTCTTCTGGATCAGCTCGTCGGTGGCAAGGTCGGCGAGATCGTCGAGCGTCTTGATGCCGGCCTTGCCGAGCGTGACCAGCATCGCCTCGGTCAGGTAGGGCAGTTCGGCCAGCGCGTCCTCGACGCCCAGCGCGCGGCGCTCCTCGCGGGCGGCGCTTTCGCGACGCTCGAGCGCTTCCTGCGCGCGGTTCTGCAGCTCGGCGCCGAGCTCTTCGTCGAAGCCCTCGATCGAGGCCAGTTCATCGAGATCGACATAGGCGACCTCTTCGAGCGCGCCGAAGCCTTCGGCCACCAGCAGCTGGGCGAGCGTCTCGTCGACGTCGAGCTCGTTCTGGAACATCTCGCTGTTCTGGAGGAACTCCTTCTGGCGCTTCTCGCTGGCATCGGCTTCGGTCAGGATGTCGATCGCCTTGCCGGTCAGCTGGCTCGCGAGGCGGACATTCTGGCCGCGACGGCCGATCGCCAGGCTGAGCTGGTCGTCGGGGACCACGACCTCGATGCGCTCTTCTTCCTCGTCGATGACGACGCGGGCGACCTGGGCGGGCTGCAGCGCGTTGACGACGAAGGTCGCGGTGTCGGGCGACCAGGGGATGATGTCGATCTTCTCGCCCTGCATTTCCTGGACGACCGCCTGGACGCGGCTGCCCTTCATGCCGACGCAGGCGCCGACCGGATCGATCGAGCTGTCATGGCTGATCACGCCGATCTTGGCGCGGCTGCCCGGATCGCGGGCGGCGGCCTTGATCTCGATGATGCCGTCGTAGATTTCCGGCACTTCTTGCGCGAACAGCTTCTTCATGAAGTCGGGATGCGCGCGGCTGAGGAAGATCTGCGGCCCGCGGTTCTCGCGGCGCACGTTGAGGATCAGGCTGCGCACGCGATCGCCGACGCGGACGACTTCGCGCGGGATCTGCTGGTCGCGGCGGATGACGCCCTCGGCGCGGCCCAGGTCCACGACGACATGGCCGAACTCGACGCGCTTGACGACGCCGGTGATGATCTCGCCAGCGCGGTCCTTGAACTCGTCATATTGGCGCTCGCGCTCGGCATCGCGGACCTTCTGGAAGATCACCTGCTTGGCCGCCTGCGCTGCGATGCGGCCGAACTCGATCGGAGGCAGCGGATCGACGATATAGTCGCCGACGACGGCGCCCTTCTGAAGCTTCTGCGCCTCGGCCACCGAGACCTGCTTGAAATAGTCGTCGACCTCCTCGACCACTTCGACGACGCGCCACAGCCGCATGTCGCCGGTCTTGCCGTCGATCTTGGCGCGGATGTCGTTCTCTGCGCCATAGCGGGCGCGGGCCGCGCGCTGGATCGCGTCCTCCATCGCTTCGATGACGATCTCGCGATCGATCAGCTTTTCGCGGGCGACGGCATCGGCGATGGCGAGCAGTTCGGCGCGATTGGCAGTGATGGCGGTGGCCATGACGGACTTATCCTTCCAGTTGAGTCTTGTCGGCGCCGTTTGGCGGCGCATCTTCGATCACCTCGTCGACACCCTCGATCGAGAGCGGCGCGGTGGCCTTGATGAGAGCATCGGTCAGGATCAGCTTCGCACTGGCGATCTGCGCCAGCGGGACCGTTACCTCACCGAGCTTGTTTACACCGAGCGTCACCGAGTCGCCATCGCTGGCAATGATGCGCCCATCGAACTGCTTGCGACCATCCAGTGGCTCCGCAAGCTTCACGCGCACGTCGAACCCGGCCCAGTCGATCCAGTCGCTGACGCGGGTCAGCGGCCGGTCGATACCGGGTGAGCTGACTTCGAGCCGATAGGCTTCCTCGATTGGGTCGAACTCGTCGAATTTTTCGGAGATACGCCGCGACAATGCCTCGCAATCGGCGATGTCGAGCTGGCGCGTGTCGGGCCGCTCGGCCATGACCTGCAGGGTCGGATCGCTCTTGCCGCCGAAGAACGCGACACGCACGAGCCCGAGCCCGAGCGCATTGCACTCCGGCTCGATCAACCTGGTCAGGGCGGCGATGTCCGCCATTCATTCTCCAGTACGATACATAGCAGTTGTTGCCCCGGAGGCTTCCGCCCCCGAGCCCGGCAAAGTTTCCAATGTCGAGAAGTAGCCGCGCTATAGGCGAAGCTGCGCCCCGGGGCAATATGCGATCAGCGCATCGACAGGAATCGGATGAATGTCGAAGACCTATCCTGGCCCGTCATCCCGACGGAAGTCGGGACCCATACACGCTGCATTGGAAGAAAAGGGACCGAACCGCGTGGTTCTATCCGTCTTCGTTGCGGTTATGGGTCCCGACTTTCGTCGGGGTGACGCGCTTTTGACCGACAAACCCCAAGGCCAAGCCAGGTCTTCGACGCTCACCCGATTGCCCTGCGCGCATCGGTCGCCCTTCAGACTTTGGTCGGATTCTGTCCGGCTATGCTGCGCCAGGCGCCGCGCTTAGCGATTTCCTAACCATCTTGCTCGCACAGCGAAGGCATGATCCGCAAATTGCCTCCCTTGTTGCATGCCGGCATGCCGCTGCTCGTTCAGCTGACTCTGCTGCTGTTCGGCTTTGCCTTTGTCGTGCTCACGCCGCCGGCGCATGGGGCGATCTTGCTCGTTCCGCTCAATCGCGATGCGCGGGCGCATGTCATCGCTCTCGCGGTGGAGCGGGGTGCGCTTTTGATCGGCCGCGGGCCGTTCGAAGGATCGCTCGTCGTGCGGGGAGATAGGAAAATGCTTGGGGGTGCGTTGCTGCGCCGGGGAATCCTGCCGATCGCCGCCTCGGACACATCCTGTGGTTCCTCGACGGGCGGAGCGCTGGCAGCATGAGGGTGGCCGAACTCGATCAGATCCGAATGCGCAGCATGAGGATGATGACTGTCGTCAGTTGCTTGTTCGTCGTGCCGCTCGCCGCAGGCGTCGCTTTGGGGGCAATAAGCGGAGGCTGGCCGCTCGTCGTCCTGGCGGCCCTTCTGAATATCCTGCCCGTCCGGATGGCGCTGGCGCGCCGCCACGACCTGCAGGCGCGGCTCATGATGGGCGTGCTGGCGGCGGCACTCCCCGCCATGTTGACCTACGCATTGAAGGGGCATGTCTGGCAGATGGACATGCACATGTACTTTTTCGCCACGCTGGCGGCGCTGATGCTGCTGTGCGACTGGCGGCCGATGCTGCTGACCACTGTCCTCGTGGCACTGCATCACCTGCTGCTCGACTATATCGCGCCGGAATGGGTGTTCACAGGAACGGGAAATCTGGCGCGCGTGCTGGTTCATGCCGTCGCGCTGGCCACCGAATTTAGCGCGCTCACCTTGATGACCCTGCGGCTCCAGGCCCTGTTGGCCGCACAGGCCACGGCGCGGGCGGCGAGCGAACGGCTTGCAGCCGAAGCGGAGAATGCCATGGTCGAAGCCCGCAGCGCCCAGGCAAGTGCCGAACGTGCGCTGGCGAAGGCCGCCGACGCCGACCGACGTACCGCGGCAGAGCGCAGCCGTCGTGAAGACGGCGAGCGTGCCGCCGCTGCGACGCGAGCCGCCGAAATGCTCAACCTCGCCGAACAGTTCGAAGGCTCGGTCCGTGCGGTCGTTACATCGGTGGGAGCCGCAGCGACCCAGCTCGAATCGGCGTCGACCGCCTTGAGTGACCTCGCCAATGACAGTGGCCGGCAGAGCGCGGAGGTCGCCAAGCGCGCCGATGGCGCCAGCCAGGCGGCCCGCGCGGTCGCCAGCAGCGTTGTCGAGCTGTCGCACTCGATCACGGGAATCGCTGCGAGCGTCGACCAGCAGGCCGATCTGAGCGCCCGTGCCCGAAATAATTCAGCCACGGGAGACGAAGCTGTTCGCGCATTGGCGGGCCGCGCGACCGACATCGGCGAGTTCACGGGTCGGATCAGGTCGATCGCCTCGCATACCAACCTCCTTGCGATCAACGCTACGATCGAAGCCGCGCGCGCCGGCGCCGCCGGCCAAGGCTTTGCGGTGGTCGCCGCCGAGGTGAAGAGCCTTGCGTCGCAGGCAGCGCTCGCGACCGCCGAGATCACCGCGCTAATCGACGGCGTTCATGCCGGCGCCCGCATCGCCGAGGGATCGCTCAACGACGTCTCCTGCGTCGTCGACCAGCTTGCCGATGCCGCCGCGGGGATACGCAAGATGCTCGCCGAACAGCGGCGGACGGCGCAACTGCTCGAGGACAATGCGCAGCATACCGCGCAGGGTGCCGACGAGATGGCAGAACGCATCGGTGCCGTCGCGGCAGTGGCCAACGAAGCCGGTCGGCTATCGAGCCAGGTGCGCGGCGCGGCCGGCGACCTCGTCAGCCATGCTCAGGGCCTGGAGGCGGCGACGCGGACCTTCGTCCAGCGGTTGAAGGCGGCGTAGTTTGTTTTAGCCCTCACACGCCGGGCGCAGCACATCCGTGCTGCTTGGCTTCCTCGCAATAAGCTCGGGCGGCCGTTCGGCCTTGCGGAGCCGGGCCGGCTCCGACGCCGAACTCACAGCTGCGTATAAGTGTTTCGAAGAGGGAAGCGCGTGCAGCGCGTCCGAGCGAAAGCGAGGAAGCCAAGGCCGGGGGAGGCCGGCCGCCCGCCGTCTGAGGGAGCCATCGAGAATCGATGGTCAACAAAGAAGCGCAGCCGCGTTCACGCGGCTAAGCGCATCTCCATGCGATCCCAGATCTCGACCAGGGCCTGGGTCAGTTCGCGCATCATAGCTTCGCTGTGTGCGGGACCGGGCGTGAAGCGCAGGCGCTCGGTGCCGCGGGGGACGGTCGGGTAATTGATCGGCTGCACATAGACGCCATACTCGGCGAGCAGGATGTCCGATACCTTCTTGGCCTTGATCGGATCGCCGACCATGAGCGGGACGATATGGGTCGCGGTGTCCATCACCGGCAGGCCGGCGTCGGCGAACATCTTCTTGAGCGTGGCGGCCGCAGCCTGCTGTCCATCGCGTTCCACCGAAGACTGCTTGAGGTGGCGCACACTGGCCAGCGCTCCGGCGACCAGCACCGGCGCCAGCGATGTCGTGAAGATGAAGCCGGGCGCATAGGAGCGGATCACGTCGATGATCATCTTGTCGGCCGCGATATAGCCGCCCATCACGCCGAACGCCTTGCCCAGCGTGCCCTCGATCACGGTCAGCCGCTTGGCGGCATCGTCGCGATCCGAAATTCCGCCGCCGCGCGGGCCGTACATGCCGACCGCATGGACTTCGTCGAGATAGGTGAGCGCGTTATACTTGTCGGCAAGGTCGCAGATCGCGTGGATCGGGGCGACGTCGCCATCCATCGAATAGACGCTCTCGAAGGCGATCAGCTTGGGAACTTCGGAGTCTTCGGCCGCCAGCAGCTCTTCGAGATGTTCGAGATCATTGTGGCGGAAAACCCGCTTCACGCAGCCCGAATTGCGGATGCCCGCGATCATGGAGGCGTGGTTGAGTTCGTCCGAGAAGATGATGCAGCCGGGCAGCACCTTGGTCAGCGTCGACAGCGTAGCCTCGTTCGAGACATAGCCCGAGGTGAACAGCAGCGCGCCTTCCTTGCTGTGCAGGTCGGCAAGCTCATATTCGAGGTCGACATGATAGTGGGTGTTGCCGCCGATATTGCGCGTGCCGCCCGAGCCGGCGCCGACATCGTGGAGCGCTTCCTCCATGGCCTCGATCACCTTGGGGTGCTGGCCCATGGCGAGATAGTCGTTCGAGCACCAGACGGTAACGGTCTTCGGGCCGTTATGGCCGGCGAAGCAGCGCGCGTTGGGGAACATCCCCTTATTGCGCAGGATATCGATGAACACCCGGTACCGGCCTTCCGCATGGAGACGGTCGATGGCCTGGGTAAAAACGCGATTATAGTCCAAGAGCTCTGCTCCCCGCCGCCCCGCTCTACCAAGAGGCTGAATCGCCCGCCTTTTAAGGTGTCGTTCGCGCAAATGCCAGAGCGAACCTTTCGCAACAATATAGGCTAGAGAATCGAGATGCCGGCGAGGCCGCGCGCTGCCAGCCCGGCGCGCAGCGCGTCGCCGATCTGCAGCGGCGCGGTGAACACCGCCTCGCCCCGCGGCACCGCCGGCCATGCCTGTCCATCGGTCAGAAATGCCACCCGCCGGGCGATTCCGGGCCCGCCATCGACGAAGGCGAGCGGACGCGGTGCGGCGGCGGCCAGCTCGTCGGCGACCAGCGGGAAGTGGGTGCAGGCGAGCACCACCGTATCGATCCGATCGCCGCCGGGCTGATCGAGCAGGCCGCGAAGCACCGCGCCATAGTCGGCCGGATCGGTCGCCTCGCCGCGCAGCTTCGCCTCCGCCAGTTCGACGAGTCGCGCCGAGCCATGGCGCAGCACGATGCAGTCGGATGCGAAGCGGGCGGAGAGATCGTCGACATAGGGCTGGCGCACCGTTGCCTCGGTACCCAGCACGCCGATCGCCCGGGCCGCCGAGCGTTCCGCCGCCGGCTTGATGGCCGGCACCGTGCCGACCACCGGAAGGTCCAGCGCGGCGCGCACGGCCGCCAGCGCGATCGTCGAGGCGGTGTTGCAGGCGATCACGACCAGGCGGGGCTTGTGCCGCTCCACCAGCCGGCCAAGAAGCGCCGGCACGCGGGCTGCGATCTCCGCCTCGCTGCGGATGCCATAGGGAAAGCCGCCATTGTCGGCGACATAGATGTAGGAGGCTTGGGGGAGCAGCACACGCGTCGGCGCCAGCACGGAAAGGCCGCCCACCCCGGAATCGAACATCAGGATCGGGCGTTCGTCTGGCATCGCAGTCCCCCATAGTGCCGGATGATGCGTCGTGGAAGCGCCCTGCGCATCCACCGGCGCGGCGAAGCGTGCGTCTAATTAACCTGCATCATGCCGTACCCGTAACCTTCTGTGCACTTGTGTGTGTTGCCATGCACATTGCATCGCTTATGGTCAGCCGCGAAGGGGAGCAACGTTCATCCATGGTTTCGTTGATGGGATTCGCTACCCTTGTTGGCGCTTATCTGCTCGGCTCGATCCCGTTCGGGATCGTGCTCACGCGGCTGGGCGGCGCCGGCGATCTGCGCCAGATCGGCTCCGGCAATATCGGCGCGACCAATGTGCTCAGGACAGGGCGCAAGGGGCTGGCGGCGGCGACGCTGCTGCTCGATGGCGGCAAGGGCGCGGCCGCGGTGCTGATCGCGGCCCAGCTGGAGCCGGGGCTTGCGCTGCTGGCGGGCGCGGCGGCGTTCGTCGGGCATCTTTTCCCGGTGTGGCTCAACTTTCGAGGCGGCAAGGGCGTGGCGACGATGCTCGGGGTATCGCTCGCGGCTTG
Organism: Rhizorhabdus argentea; assembly: GCF_037861105.1. Classification (NCBI taxonomy): domain Bacteria; kingdom Pseudomonadati; phylum Pseudomonadota; class Alphaproteobacteria; order Sphingomonadales; family Rhizorhabdaceae; genus Rhizorhabdus; species Rhizorhabdus argentea. The sequence continues at coordinate 108,418 of NZ_JBANFK010000005.1, read as the reverse complement.
GTGGCCTGCCGGTGTCGCCTTCGCGCTGGTGTGGCTCGCGATGCTGGCGATCAGCCGCCGTTCCTCGGTCGGCGGGCTTGCCGGCGCGACGGCAGCGCCGGTCGCCGCCGCGGCCGGCGGCCAGTCCGCCCTGGTGCTGGTGATGCTCGCCATGGCGCTGCTCGTCGTGTGGAAGCACCGCGAGAACATCGCCCGGCTGATCGCCGGAACCGAACCCAGGGTCGGCGAGAGCTGAGCTGGACGCCCCGGACCTGAACTCGGCCGACCCGCCCACAGCCAATCTGAGCGGGGCCGAGCGCCTTGCCCGACTGCGGCTGATCCGCACGCCCCGCATCGGGCCTGTCGCCTATCTCCACCTGCTCCGCCGCTTCGGCAGCGGTGAGGGGGCGCTGGCGGCACTGCCCGATCTCGCCCGGCGCGGCGGCGGGCAGGTGCCGGCCGTGCCGCCGGTGCAGGCCTCGCAAGCCGAACTCGACCACATCGACCGGCTCGGCGCGCGCTGCCTGTTTCGCGGTACCGCGGCCTATCCGGCGCTGCTCGACCAGATCGAGGCCGCTCCGCCGATGCTGATCGTCAAGGGCGATCCGGCGCTGTTCGCCCGCCGCGTGGTGGCCATCGTCGGTGCCCGCAATGCCAGCGGCGCTGCCGTCCGTTTTGCCCGGATGCTGGCCCATGATCTTGGCGAGCAGGGCTGGCTGGTCGTGTCGGGCCTGGCGCGCGGCATCGACACCGCCGCGCATGTCGGTTCGATCGCGACGGGGACGGCGGCGGTGATCGCGGGCGGCATCGACGTGGTCTATCCACCCGAGAATGATGCGCTTCAGCGCGACATTGCCGAGCGTGGTCTGCTCATCGCCGAACAACCGCCGGGCGTCGAGCCGAGGGCGCGGCATTTCCCCTATCGCAACCGGATCATCGCCGGTCTGGCGGCGGGCACGGTGGTGGTCGAGGCCGCGCCCAAGTCCGGCTCGCTGATCACCGCCCGGCTCGCCACCGAGTTCGGCCGCGAGGTGATGGCCGTGCCGGGCTCGCCGCTCGATCCGCGCGCGCAGGGCTGCAACCTGCTGATCCGCGAAGGCGCGACGCTGATCCAGTCCGCCGCCGACATCGCCGAGGCGCTCGCGCCGATCGGCGGAGTCTCCGCGCGCGGCCCCTTCGGCTTCGAGCCGGCCCCCTCGGCGGCGGAGGCCGACGCCGATGATCGCGCGCGAACCGCGATCGTCGATCTGCTCGGCCCGGTGCCGCTGCCGGTCGACGAACTCATCCGGCAGACGTCCATCGCCGCCGGAACGGTCCAGACGGTGCTCCTCGAGCTCGAACTGGCCGGCCGTATCGAGCGCCATGCCGGCGGCCGCGTCAGCCTGATCGCCTGAAGCCCGCCGCGAGAGCCCCTTGACGACAGCTTCAACCGATCTCCACCCTCGTACGTGTACGTGCGTGCAAGAGGATTGCCCGAAGCTATGAAGCTCGTTGTCGTCGAATCCCCCGCCAAGGCGAAGACCATCGAAAAATATCTGGGGCCGGGGCATCGCGTCCTCGCCTCCTACGGCCATGTCCGCGATCTGCCGGCCAAGGACGGCTCGGTCGACCCGGACAACGGCTTCGCGATGGAGTGGGAGGCCTATGCCGACAAGGCGAAGCAGCTCAAGGCGATCGCCGACGAGGCGAAGAGCGCCGACACGCTGATCCTCGCGACCGATCCCGATCGCGAGGGCGAGGCGATCAGCTGGCATGTCCAGGAGGTGCTCAAAAAACGCAAGGCGCTGCCCAAGGACGTCCAGCGCGTCACCTTCAACGCGATCACCAAGCCCGCGGTGCTGGAGGCGATGGCCAATCCCCGCGCGCTCGACGAGGATCTGATCGACGCCTATCGCGCTCGCCGCGCGCTCGACTATCTGGTCGGCTTCACCCTGTCGCCGGTGCTGTGGCGCAAGCTGCCCGGCGCCAAGTCGGCCGGCCGCGTGCAGTCGGTCGCGCTGCGCCTGGTGGTCGATCGCGAGCGCGAGATCGAGATTTTCAAGCCGCAGGAATATTGGTCGGTCGCCGCCGACATGGAGCATGACGGCATCCCCTTCGTCGCCCGGCTGGTGCGCTGGAAGGGGCAGAAGATCGAGCGGCTGACGATCGGCAACGGCAAGGACGGCGAGGCCGCCAAGGCCGATGTCGAGGCCGGCCGCTTCTCGGTCGCCAGCGTCGAGACCAAGCCGCTCACCCGCAATCCCCCCGCGCCGTTCACCACCTCGACCCTGCAGCAGGAGGCGGCGCGCAAGCTCGGCTTCTCCGCCAGCCACACCATGCGGATCGCCCAGGCCCTCTACGAGGACGGCGCGATCACCTATATGCGGACCGACGGCGTGCAGATGGACGCCGGCGCGATCAACGAGGCGCGCGGCGCGATCGCCAAGCGCTACGACGCGTCCTATGTCCCCGACAAGCCACGCCAATATGTCGCCAAGGCGAAGAATGCCCAGGAAGCGCATGAGGCGATCCGCCCCACCGATTTCTCGAAGGATCGTGCCGGCGGCGGCGATCACGCCCGCCTCTACGACCTGATCTTCAAGCGCGCGCTCGCCAGCCAGATGGCGTCGGCCCGGCTCGAGCGCACCACTGTCGAACTGATCGACGGCACCGGCCAGCACGGCCTGCGCGCGACCGGCCAGGTCGTGCTCTTCCCCGGCTATCTCGCCTTGTACGAGGAAGGCCGCGACGACGAGGGCGACGAGGAATCGCGCCGCCTGCCGCGCATGCGCGAGGGCGATGCGCCCGCCAAGAAGGCCGTCACCGCCGAACAGCATTTCACCCAGCCGCCGCCGCGCTATTCGGAGGCGAGCCTCGTCAAGAAGATGGAGGAGCTGGGGATCGGCCGCCCGTCGACCTATGCCTCGGTGCTGCAGACGCTGAAGGACCGCGACTATGTCACGGTCGACAAGAACCGCTTCATCCCCGCCGAGAGCGGCCGGCTGGTGACGAGCTTCCTCGAGCGCTTCTTCGAGCGCTATGTCAGCTACGACTATACCGCCGGGCTCGAGGAGAGCCTCGACGACGTCTCGGGCGGCCGCGCCGGCTGGCAGGCGGTGCTCGAGGCCTTCTGGAAGGACTTCAAGCCCAAGACCGCCGAGGTGATGGAGCAGAAGCCGTCCGAGGTCACCAAGGCGCTCGACGAGTTCCTCGGGCCCTATCTGTTCCCCGACAAGGGCGACGGCACCGATCCGCGGCTCTGTCCGGTGTGCAGCGCGGGCAGCCTGTCCCTGCGCGGCGGCAAGTTCGGCGCGTTCATCGCCTGCTCCAACTATCCCGAGTGCAAATATACCCGCCGCTTCGCCCAGGCGGGCGGCGCCAATGACGGGGCGGATACTGGGCCGGTCGTGCTCGGCACCGATCCGGAGACCGGCCTCGAAGTGACGAAGCGGGCTGGGCGCTTCGGTCCCTATGTCCAGCTCGGCGACGGCAAGGACGCCAAGCGCGGCTCGATTCCCAAGGACGTGCCTGCCGACGAACTCGACCTCGCCATGGCGCTCCGTCTGGTGTCGCTGCCGCGCACCGTGGGCATGCATCCCGAGACCGGCAATCCGATTACCGCGTCGATCGGCCGCTATGGCCCCTATCTGCTCCATGACGGCAAATATGGCCGGCTGACCTCGACCGCCGAGGTGTTCGAGATCGGCATGAACGCGGCGGTGGTCAAGCTCGCAGAGGCGGCCGCCGGCGCCGGCCAGCGCCGCGGCGGCACCGAACCGCTCAAGACCTTCGGCGAGAGCCCGGTGACCGGCAAGGAGGTCAAGCTGATGGCCGGGCGCTTCGGCCCCTACGTCACCGACGGCGTCACCAACGCCACCCTGCCGAAGACCGCCGATCCTGACACGCTGACGCCGGAAGGCGCGCTGGAGCTGCTGGAGGCCCGCGCCGCCAAGGGGCCGGCCAAGGGCAAGAAGCCGGCGCGCAAGGCCGCCGCGGCGAAGACCCCCGCCGCCAGGAAGACCGCGGCCAAAAAGGCGCCCGTCAAGAAACCGGCGCCAAAAAAGGCCGCAGCGGCAAAGGAATAGCCCGCCAATCGATCTTCCTCGTCGGACCCGCACCTCACCTGACCCGATAAAGACACAAGCTGCCGCTACGGCCGTTCAACGGACGGACCGCGCCGAGCCGGGCGGAGTTTTATTCCCCGGCGCAGCCTCCGGTGATCGATCGCCGAACGGATGGGCCTCATCGAACAGTGCGAATGTATGTCCTGCCCTTGGCAGGGGTGCAGTCGCGCAACATTCAGCTTGACGATGTGAAGTACGAGGAAACGGCGAAATGACCCTTCGACAGATCCTGCAGTCCGCTACTCAAAAGAGCGAGGAGATCATCGACAAAATATCCAATACTTCGAACCAGGCAGTGAAGACGCGCGAAAGCCTGTTCGCAGAATTGAGCGATGAATTGTCAAGATATGTGGAACTTGAAGAGCGATATATATTGCCGATTCTCCGCAAAGACCCCGAGAATAAGGTCCTTGCGGCCGATGCCATGAAGGGTAACAAGGAAATCAGATCGCGGCTTGAGGAGCTTGGCGCCGCACCGAAAGACGATGATGCCTTCCTCGCCAAGATCGCCGATCTTAACAAGGGTCTACGGCAACATGTGCGCGACGAGCGCAAGGAGCTTCTTCCGGCCGTCCTCAAGGTGCTGAGCGAGGAGGAAGCGCAGGATATCGCATCCAAGATCCAGGACGGCCTGGCCGATGCGGAACGGGCCAGGCGCGAAGCCAGGCAGCGGCAGGCCGACCAGGCCCGGCGCGAGCAGGACGCCGCCGATCAGGCCGCCGAGGCACGGCGGAAAGCGGAGCGCGCGCAGAAGGCGGCGGAAGGCGAGGCTCGTCGATCGATCGCCGATGCTGCCGAAACGATCGAGCGAGAGGCGGCCTCTGCGGCGGAAGGCGTCCGCAATGTGGCCGTCGATATGGCCGAGAGCGCGCAGCGGGTGACCGAGGCCGCTGGCGAGGCCATGGCGATCTATGGCGGAACGGCCCGGCAGGCGGGCGACGATATGCGCGTGATGATCGAGGCGTCGAACAGCGCACTCAGGACGGCCGCGGAGATTCCGTCCGCGTGGATGGAGTGGACGAGCCGGATGGTGCGTTCCAACACGGAAGCGCGCCAGCGACTGATGGCCTGCCGAACGGTGAAGGATCTCGCGGAGACGCAGCGCGATATCTTCAGCAACGCCCTGCGCGACTGGATGGAAGGGAGCTCGAAACTGCTCGATATCACCCAGCGCGCCTCCAGGCAGGCGCTGCGCCCGCTCGACGCCCGCCTCCACTGATCGGCCCATCTCCCGCCTCATGCCAGACGGCGCCAATCCGACGATCGCCCCTCCCTTTCGGGGGAGGGGCACGGGGCGGCTCTCTCCTCGAAATCACGGCAACAAAAGCAACACTGGACTCGATGCGGTTCATTGGAACGGGAGCGAGTCTAGACAAAGTCGGTCGTCGTAAATGAACCCGCGCTCGCGCCTGCGACCAGAATGGCGGAATCGACGTTGTTCCCACCATCGCTGGAATAGAATAGATAGGTATCCGAACCCACCATGAGTGCTGCGATCTCGCCGCTGCCGCTGTGGCCATCGAAGAGCTGTTGGGCAACGGAAGCGGCCTCATCGCCCGCCTTCACCGTGCCCGTCAGAATGATGGTGGGAGCGAACCCGACCGAGATGTGATCCGTGCCGTCCACATAGTCGACGATGCGATCAGCGCCCGCGCTTATCGCGGATCCCTGCCCCGAAAAGAGGAAGATGTCCGCGCCGGCGCCCCCCGTCAGGACATCGCTGCCAAGATCTCCCGCCAGGAGATCATTGCCATCGCCGCCGGAAATGCTGTCATTGCCCTGGCCCCCACGTAAACTGTCATTGTCGGAACCACCGTCGATGGCGTCATCGCCACGATTGCCGTTGACGCTGTCATTGCCCGCGCCGCCCAGGATGCTGTCATTGGATGCGCCGCCCATGATCCTGTCGGACCCGTTACCACCATCGATGGTGTCGGCTCCGCTATTTCCCTGCAGATAGTCACCTCCATCGCCCCCGTGGAGTTCGTCTGCTCCGTCGTCCCCACCCATCGCCGACTGTCCGTAGATATGATCGTTTCCGGAGCCGCCCGACAGCGTATCCGCGCCGGGCCCGCCGAACAGATAATCGTGACCCGAAAAGCCATTGAGCACGTCGTCGAATCTCGTGCCGTGCAGGGCGTCGTTGCCGGAAAAGAGGAGTTCCAGTGCACCCATGCCGTCCGCACCGAATGCGTAGAATCTCGCTGCGTCCGAGGCGAGGCCGGTGACGTCGAACAAGGTGGCGCCGTTCAGGGTCTGGGTGATTCCGGCGATCGTTCCGGCAGTCGGCTCTCCACTCCCTGAAAGGGCGAAGCCCTCTCCAGTAACAATGCTATGCTTGCTACCGGATGTTGTCTCGAACGAAGAGCTTGAACTTGATGTTACAGCACCATCGAATATACCTCGGAACATTAGGTCGTTCATGATTAATGCTGCCGCGATGCCGCCAGACAATTGTGCCATGCCTACCTCCGCTCCCATTGCTCCGACCGATCTCTGCTGAAATCATCTCTCGCCGAGAGCGATTTCGCTAATGGCAGGGCATGTTAATTTAACTTCAGTTGTTGTTTTATATCACAGCTACTCGCTTCATATCTCGATTACGGGGTGGTAATCCCTAATACGTATCCCGGAACAAAAGAAATAGGACACAGCCTGGCCGGCATCGCATTGTATATTAGGAGATATGGTCGTGATCAGGAGGTGGCGGTGGAGGAACTGATCTAATAGACTCCTTGTCCGACACCTGCTGAGCAGCCTGATGACTGCGCCGAAACATAATTCGCCTGCCTCATGGGGCAGGGCGTTCCTACTTGTTCAACGATCGACTCTTATATTTTCGCTTTGGTTTGAATACCTTGCCGATCTAGCCACTGTGAAGGAGCGCCACGGCCCTCGACCGCCACAGAGCGGCTAAAGCGCTCGAAAAATCAAACCTCAGTTGCGGCGATCGACGGTAGGTTGCAACATGCGGACATGGGTGAACGATTGACCGCTACCAATATAATGATGGCTTTCGCCCTGTTCCTTTGGGGCGGGTTATACCTGCTCGGAAGCAGCATCATGTCTGGAGCAACCGACAGGCGGGTTCCTGGCCTGCCTGACAGCGGCGGGCTTTCAGCTGACGGCTGCGATACTCTCGATACTCGCCTTCTTTCCGTACATCATTTTCTACACGGGCGGGGTATGACGGGCAGGCTCGAACAGAACCTGCCGCAACGAGGCGGCCCGTTCAAAACTGGATACCCTATGGAGTGTATGAATGAGTAAGACAGTCGCGGTTTTCGGCGCCACGGGTACATCGGGCGGTGCAGCCATGCGCCACCTGATCGCGGCTGGCTTTCATGTCCGCGCAGTCACCCGGAACCCGGACAGCGACGCTGCGCGCCACGCCGCCAGCTTCGGGGCCGTCCCGGTGGCTGGTGACCTGAACGACCGCGCATCTATCCGCAACGCCATACAGGGTGCGGACGCGGTCTATTATGTCGGTACCTCGGCGGAAAATCGCTGGGACATTGGGCAGGCTGTTCAAGGCATCAATGCCGTTGACGCCGCGATCGAGGTGGGCATTCAGCACTATGTTTTCCAGTCCGCGCTCGTGGCGGATGCCCGGGGCGTGCTCATCATGGGATCGAAACGTGCGATTGAGGAGCGGCTTGCCGAGCTGCCTCTACGCACCACCATTTTGAGGCCCGGGTTTTTCATGGAAAACCTGCTGCGGTTCTTCGCTCCGGTGGAAAAGGACGGGAAACTGGTGTTCGCCATCCCGATCCCACCCGAGAAGGAAAACGGATTGATCGCCGCGGAGGACATCGGCAAGGCGGCTGCCGCGGTGATCTCCGATCCGGATCGATATGCCGGCGCCGAGATCAAGCTGGTGTCCGATGTCGGCAGCCCCAGTCAGATGACCCGGATATTGGGTGAGGAAATGGGCTGCGAAGCCAGCACGGTCTACATCCCGCTGGACGACATCAAGCGTGATTGGCCGCAGGGTGTTGACGATATCCACTGGCTCAGTACGCGCACCACGAAGGACAATAGCGCCGAACTTACGGCGCTCATCGGCAAGACGACAAGCTTCCGCGAGTGGACCAGGGAGATTTTCATCCCTTTCTTCAAACGCCTAAACGGCGAGACCAACGAGCCCGCCTGACGCGCCTCCTCGATCACCTGATGATAGCGCTTCCGAGTTACGCTTTAAGTGTATTGGCTCAAACGGCATTCTCGCTCGTATTCCCACCAGAAATTTTTTTTGGAGGAACAGCAATGGCGATCCGGATCCGTGAAGCAACTGTGATGGCGGCCATGGTGTTTCTAGCCACCGCACATCCTGCACAGGCTGAAAAAGGGACCACACCCAACGGCATCGGACAGGGTGCAACTCCTGGCAGCAGCGATGACGGTTCGCAGGGCGGCGGCGGCGACGCCAAAGGCACTCCCGCCCCCATTGCGGGCCTCGGAATTGGCGCGCTGGCAGCCCTCGGCTATTTCGTTCGAAGGTTGCGGGCACGTAAGGAGATATGAGTTCCGCATCCTTCCCACATTGTCGGGCCTGGGAGTCGGCCCTCGGCGGAACGGGCATAACCTAAACGATCCTTGAACTGATCGATAACAGGCCGTCATCCCGATCCGGCGCAGCTCGCGTTGGTGCCGCCAGCGACTAAACGGTCGCTGTCAGGCATCGGAACACCAATGGTCTTGGTCGGATGGTTACGATTGGAGCGCGATCACTCCTACTCATCGGCGCGGTGTTCCCCATTTGTTCTTGCCTTTTCACCGGTTTTGCGCTAGCTAAGCCGCACCGTCGAAAGGCCCTCGATGAACAAACCGACCGGCGATCCATCCCGCCTCCACGATCGAGCGGACCACGCCCGGCACCAAACCCCACAACCACAAATACTCGCCCGCGCCCCCCGCTGCGGCGCGCGCACCCGCTCCGGCGCACCGTGCCGCTCCCCCGCTATACGCGGCAATCAACGCTGCCGGATGCATGGCGGCAAGGGCAGCGGCGCGCCGCGCGGCAATCGCAACGCCTGGAAGCACGGCATCCACTCCGCCCGGGTCAGGGAGATCGCCCGCTATCTGCGCGCGGTCGGGCCGGCGGCGATGGCGCGCATCCTCTCGGACGCCGGGCTGGGAAAGGAAAAATATAAAAAACGGGCAGACAACCCCATGCACCCGGAAATTGCGGCGCGATCCGGCCCCGATATCCCCGCTTCGCCGGCAGGGGAATTGCCACCAGATCTTGTCGTCCCGGACTTGATCCGGGACCCCGCTGTCTTTGGTCGAGCCGATAAGCAAGCGGTAGAGAGAGAGAAGAAGCGGGATCCCGGATCAGGTCCGGGATGACGGTTTTTCGGGGGAGCGCAGGCGCCCGGCTACGGCCCCTTCGCCTCGCACGTCGCCCGATCTCGCGAGATTTCTCACCAGATCGTCTGGCCCGGGACGTGGGGAATGGAGCGGCTCTGCTTGGCGAGGAAGGCGCCCTTTTCCACCACGACAATGCTGTCGTAGAAATGCACCGCCCGGGTCAGGCGGCCGATGTCCGAGCAGGGCAGATCGTGCCCGATCTGGCGCTTGTTGTGCGGGTTGCCGGCATGGAGCTCGTCGACGATCCGCTTCATCCGTTCGATGAAGGTGGTCGGCACGCCGAGGCCGCCGCCCCATCCCGGCCAATAGCAGGCATGGGTGTCCTCGACGACATAGAGGGCCTCGCGGGGCATGTCCGGATAGAGGAAGTCGAAGGTCGCGTTGACATGCGCCGTCATGTGGCTGCCGTCGTCGAGCACGATGTCGGGATATCCGAACTCGTCGACGATCGATTTCAGGAAAGCAGGATCCGACTGGTCGCCGATCCTGACCGCGATCTGCTCATCCTCGAACCGCCGGCATTCCTCCCGGATGTCGACCGTGACGATCTGGGCCGCCGGTCCGAAATAATGCTTCCACATCCGGGACGATCCGCCCTGGCCGGTGCCGATCTCGAGGAACATGATCCGCCGATCGCGAAATCGCGAGAAATAGCGCTCGTAGATGGGAAGATATTGGAGCCACTTGTTGATCGGCTCGCCCTGGTTCGTCCAAAAATACTGGTTCAGCGACATGGAACAACCCGATGGCTAGAGGAAGATCGCCTCTCTGTCAGGAGCGGCCGCGGGCGATCAGAGCCCCATCGCCTTGTAGGCCGCCGCCAGCGTCGGCGCCGCCAGCGCGCGGGCCTTTTCGGCGCCCTTGGCGAGGATCGCGTCGAGTTCGTCGGGGTTGGCGTTGAGCGCCTTCAGCCGTTCGGCGATCGGCCCGAGCTTCTCGACCAGCAATTCGCCGAGCGCCGGCTTGAATGCGCCGAAGCCCTGGCCGCCGAACTGCTCCAGCACCTGTGCGGGCGTGCTGTCCGTCATCGCCGCATAGATGCCGACGAGGTTGCGCGCCTCGGGGCGGCCCTCCAGCCCCTCGACGGTCTCGGGCAGCGGCTCGGGATCGGTCTTGGCCTTGCGGATCTTCGACAGGATCGTCTCGGCGTCGTCGGTCAGGTTGATCCGGCTCATGTCCGACGGATCGGACTTGGACATCTTGGCCGATCCGTCGCGCAGGCTCATCACCCGCGCGGCCGGGCCGCCGATGACGGGCTCGGGCAGGGTGAACAGCTCGACGTCGAAATCGGTGTTGAACTTGGTGGCTATGTCGCGCGCCAGTTCGAGATGCTGTTTCTGGTCCTCGCCGACCGGCACATGGGTGGTCTGGTAGAGCAGCACATCGGCCGCCTGCAGCACCGGATAGCCATAGAGGCCGATCGAGGCGCCCTCGCGGTTCTTGCCCGATTTCTCCTTGAATTGGGTCATCCGGTTCAGCCAGCCGATCCGCGCGGTGCCGTTGAGCAGCCAGCACAGCTCGGCATGGGCGGGCACGTCGCGCTGGCGGAACAGGATCGCCTTGTCCGGGTCGATCCCGCAGGCGACCAGCGCCGCGGCCATCTCGCGGATGTTGGCGGACAGCGCCTTCGGGTCGTTATGGACGGTGATCGCGTGGAGATCGGCCAGGAAGAACAGGCACTCGCCCTCGTCCTGCATCTGCACCCAGCGCCGGATCGCGCCGAGATAGTTGCCGAGGTGCAGGTTGCCGGTGGGCTGGATGCCCGAGACTGTGCGCTTGTGGGTCATGATGCGCGGGCTTTTGCGGCGCGGGGGAGGGGAGGTCAAGGCGGTTGCCTTTTCTGCAGGCAAGGCCAACCCAGTAAGCGCTGCTCGTGTCGGTCATGATGATCTCCCTCCGGCTGCGAGGAGAGTGCGGAGATGCATTGTGCTGCGTTACCGCCGTCAGTTGTTTGAAGGCTGTCCAAACCAATCTACGTCGCCCCAGCGAAGGCTGGGGCCAATGGCTCTCTACAGCCAGATGCCGTCTAAGGAGGAAGCAGACATGGATTCCAGCCTGCGCTGGAATGACGATTGCGAAGGGGTTAACGCCGTCTTCTGAACTGCCCCTTCAGCGTCGCCATAGAATAGGCGCCCAGCCCGAACACCAGCCCGAAATAGACGACTGCCGCCGCCCCGATCATCGCCGACAGCGCGGCGATCCGCTCGATCAGGCTGCGCCCGGTCCAAGGGTCGATCCAGGGGTTGAGCGCGAACAGCAGGGCCGCCATCGCCAGCGTCGCCGCGATCAGCCGGATGCCGGTGCGGCGCAGGCGGTCATCGATCGCGAAATGGTCGCGGCGGCGCAGCATCGCGTAAAGCAGGATCGCATTGACCCAGGCCGAGATCGCGGTCGACAGCGCCAGGCCGACATGCGCCATCGGCCACATCAGGATCAGGTTGAGCACCAGGTTCACCAGCATCGCCACCAGCGCGATGCGCACCGGCGTCTTCGTATCGGCGCGCGCGTAGAAGCCGGGCGTCAGCACCTTGATCAGCACATAAGCGGGCAGGCCGAGCGAAAAGGCGGCCAACGCGCGCGCGCTGGCGATGGTGTCCTTCGCGTCGAACGCGCCATGCTGCAGCAGCGCGCGGATCAGCGGGGTTGCGGACACCATCAGCGCGGCGGTGGCGGGGAGGGTCAGCAGCAGCACCAGCTCGATCGCGCGGTTCTGGGTGTCCATCGCCGCGCGGGCATCGCCGCCGCCCAACTGGCGCGACAGGCTCGGCAGCATCGCCGTGCCGACGCCGATGCCGATCAGCCCGAGCGGCAGCTGGTTCAGCCGGTCGGCATAATAGAGATAGGACACCGACCCCTGGGGCAAGAACCGCGCGGCCAGCGTGGTCGAGATCAGCAGGTTGAACTGTACCGCGCCGGCGCCCAGCGCGGCCGGCCCGATCAGGGCGAGCAGCCGCTTCACCTCGGGGCTGAGTCGTGGCAGGCGGATGCGCAGCCGCACCCCGGCCTGCCAGCACGCAAGCACCAGCCAGCCGAGCTGCATTGCGCCCGAGATCGTCACCGCGATCGCCTGGGTCCGTGCCGTCTCGATGTCGCTATGGCCGCGGAAGAAGACCAGCCCGACGATCAGGCAGATATTGAGCAGGATCGGCGCCGCCGCGTTGACCCAGAAACGATTGATCGAATTGAGGATGCCGCCGAGCAGCGACACCAGCGAGATCAGCATCAGATAGGGGAAGGTGATCCGGGTATATTGGGTGGCCAGCGCGAACTTCTCCGGGCCGCCATCGGGGAATCCGCCGGTCATCGTCCAGACGATCGGGCCCGCGGCCAGCACCATGACGACGGTGAACAGGATCAGCACCGGCAGCAGCACCGACAGCACATCTTCGGCAAAACGCAGCGCGATCGCCAGGCCCTCGCCCGGTCGTTCGGTCTCGCCCTGGGCGACGGTGCGGTTGAACATCGGCACGAAGGCGGCCGAAAAAGCGCCCTCGGCAAACAGCGCGCGGAACAGATTGGGCAGCCGCCACGCGATCAGGAAGGCATCCGATGCGAAGCCCGCTCCCACAAAGCGCGCCATCAGCATGTCGCGCAGGAAGCCGAGGACGCGGCTGACCAGCGTCAGTCCCCCGATCGTGGCGCTGGCGCGGAGCAGGCTCATCGAACCGCTCCTACTCGTCGCCCCAGCGAAGGCTGGGGCCCATGTCTGTCTTCATCTGCAGCGGCATTTCATGCCGGGAGAGACATGGATCTCAGCCTTCGCTGGGATGACGGACTGGATGGGGTCATTCCGCCCTCAGGCTTCGCCTGCCGGCTGCGCCTCGGCGAGCTGCGCCTGCTGCTCCGCCTGCTGCATGTAGAGCGCGCCGAAATCGATCGGCTCGAGCACCAGCGAGGGGAAGTTGCCGTCGCGGATCGCGTCGGCGACGACGCGGCGCGCGAACGGGAAGAGCAGGCGGGGGGCTTCGGCGAGCAGGAAGGGCGGGATATGCTCTTCGGGCACGTTGCGGATGCCGAATATGCCGGCGTAGACCAACTCCACCGCATAGGCCGTGAGTTCGCCCATCTCGGCCTTCACGTCGATCTTGAGCGACACTTCGTACACGTCCTCGCCGACAGGCTGCGAACCGATGTTGAACTGGACGTCGATCCGGGGTTGCTCGGGCGCCTGGTAGATTGCCGGAGCGCTCGGATTCTCGAAAGAGAGGTCCTTCACATATTGGGCGATCATGGCGACCTGCGGCATGGTGTCTTCGCCGTTGCTCATCGACTCGGCGGCACCCGTCTCTTCGCTCATTGCACTCTTTCCATCATCTCGTGGGGGCCGGGTTATCGAGCGTTCCGCCCGCGCCCGGCAATGCGCCACGCGCCTAGCAGGCGGCGCGGGACGGAGCAATGGCAGGGTTATCGGAGCAGCCCGTGCGCTAATCGCGGCAGCAGCATTTGAATATTGACGCCATTGTCCCTATGTTAACGGACAGGCAGGCACATGGAGGCCCGGTGACCACGATTGTCATTCTTGCGATGGTGTTTCTTTTCGTGGCGTTCCGGCTTTGGAGCGTTCTGGGGCGTCGTACGGGACATGAGCAGACCATTGCACGCCCGGCGGAGGCCGCGCCTGCGCCGCTCGGTGCCGGGCGCTCGCTGCCCGACAGCTCGACGCCGGCGCTCCCGGCCCGCTCACCGGTGGTCGAGGCGCGTGCCGAAGCCGGGGTGCGGGCAATCTCGATTGCCGACGGCGGCTTCGACGCAGGTCATTTCCTCGAGGGTGCACGTTCCGCCTATCGCATGATTCTCGAAGCCTATTGGCGCGGCGACGAAGACTCGCTGCGCCGGCTGACCGACGATGGTGTCTATGAGGCCTTTTCCGGCGCTATCGCCGAGCGCAGGGCCGCCGGTCAGGTGCTCGACAATCGCCTCGTCTCGATCGAAAGCGCCGTCATCGAACAGGCCCGACTGGCAGGCCAGACCGCTAGCGTCACGGTGCGTTTCGAAGCCGACATCGCCGCCGTTACCCGGGACACCGAAGGCAATGTCATTGCCGGTTCGCTGACCGACGCGGTGCCGACGCACGACGTGTGGACGTTCAGCCGGAATGTCCGCTCCGACGATCCGAACTGGATATTGGTCGAAACCGACGAGGCAGCGTGATCCGCCGTCTTGGTGCGGGGCTTGTCGGCCTCGCGATGCTCTCCGCCTGTACCGTCGTTCCCACCCCCGGTGGCGCCGATCGCGCGCCGCCGCCGGCGCATCATGCGCCGCGCGTAGCAGCCCCGGCTCCGGCGCCGGTGACGCCGGCCCCGCTTCCGAAGCCCGCGACGGCGATTGCCAGCGGCATCCAGCCCGGCCCGGCCATCACCAGCTTCGCGATCGCGCCGGATGCCGCCAGCGCTGCGCTTGTCGCCTTCCGACTGTCCTGCCCCAGCCTGCAGCGCCGCAGCGACGCCAGCGGGCTCACGCTGGCGGGGGACTGGTCGCAGGTCTGTGCACAGGCGGCGGGCTGGGCGGACAGCGATGCGATCGGCTTCTTCTCGAACCAGCTGGCTGTAGTGCAGGTCGGCGATGGCCAGGCCTATGTCACCGGCTATTATGAGCCGGAGATCGCCGGCTCGCGTACGCCCGCTCCCGGCTATGAGGTGCCGATCTACAAGCGGCCGCCCGATCTGGTCGAAGGCGATCTCGGCGATTTCTTCCCCGAACTGAAGGGCAAGAAGATCCGCGGCAAGGTGCAGGGCGGCAAGCTCGTCCCCTATCCCGATCGCGGCGAGATCGAGGATGGCGCGCTCCGCGGCAAGGCGCTCGAGATCGGCTATGCCGCCGATCCGGTCGAGTTCTTCTTCCTCCAGGTCCAGGGATCAGGCCGCCTGCGGCTGCCCGACGGCTCGGTGATGCGGATCGGCTATGATGGCCAGAACGGGCGCGACTATGTCGGCATCGGCAAGCTGATGCGCGACCGTGGCCTGCTCGGCCCGGGCCAGCTTTCGATGCAGGGCGTGATGGCCTGGCTGCGCGCCAATCCGGCCGAGGGCGACGCGATCATGCGGGAGAATAAGAGCTTCGTCTTCTTCCGCGAACTCACCGGCGCCGGCCCGATCGGCGCGATGAACGTGCCGGTCACCGGCCGGGTGAGCGTCGCCGCCGATCCGGCGTTCGTGCCGCTGGGCGCGCCCGTTGTCCTCCAGCTGGACCGCACCGAGGCGAACGGCCTGTGGATAGCGCAGGACACCGGCGGCGCGATCAAGGGCGCCAATCGCTTCGACAGTTTCTGGGGCGCGGGCGATGACGCCCGGACCATTGCCGGCGGGATGAGCGGCCGCGGCCGCGCCTGGCTGCTGATCCCCCGCATCTCGGCGCAGCGTTTGGCGGAGGGCCATGGCGGGGCGGCGGCTCGATCCTGAGGAAAGCGCGCTCTGGCAGCGCGTCACCGCAACGGTCCGCCCGATCGCGCGGCGGCCGTCAAAGGCCGCGCCACCGACCATCGCCGAAACTCCGGCAGCGCCCGCCGGGAAGCGCGGCCGCGTTCCGCCGCCCAGGGTGCCCGCGGCAACGCCGGTCGCCCAGCAGAAGCCGCTCGCCGACAGCCTCGACGGCGGCTGGGACCGCCGGCTCCGGCGCGGCGTCACCCAGCCGGACTGGACGATCGATCTCCACGGCCACACCCTCGACAGCGCTCGCCGCACGCTCGATGCCGCGCTCGACCAGGCGTTGGCGGAAGGCGTGCGGGTGCTGTTGCTGATCACCGGCAAGCCGCCGCGCGACGGGGACCATGACATCGATGGCCGCCCCAGGCGCGGGCTGATCCGCGCTTCCCTTTCGAGCTGGCTGCAATCGTCCCACCACGCCAGCCGCATCGCGGCCGTGCGCAACGCCCATCCCCGTCACGGCGGCGCAGGCGCGCTCTACATCATCCTGCGCCGCGAGCGGGATTAGCTCCTGACGAGAAAGGGCCGTGCTACCTTTGAGCAGCACGGCCTCCTCGACCTTGGCGAGCGCCCAGCCCCGGTCAGTCTTCCGACTGGCTGCCCGACCGGGTGCCGGTCTTGCCATGTTGTCCCTGAGCCTTGGCGTTCTGGTTTTCCGCGTGCTGGTTCTGCGACTTGGCGGTGTCCTTGACCTCGCCCTTGCCCATCGCCGACACCAGGACATTGCCCGAGCCGCTGAAATTGCTGGCCGGCAGGCTGGCGGTAGCGTCGCCCACTTTCATGACGACCGACTGGACAGTGCCGTTAGCCGTGGAGCGGACATCCTGCACCGTACCGATCACCCGGCCGCCGGCATCGCGCACGACCATGCCGGGTGCGACATCGAAACTGCCGGCCGTACTGGCGGCGGCGGTTCCCGCCAGCGCGAGCTGGCCGAGGCTGCCCGTCGCGCTGCCGGCGGCATTGCCCGAAGCCGATCCGCCGGCCGTCGGCGCGGCGGTCGCGCTACCGGCCGTCGAGCGGGCTTGACCGGCGGTCGAGCGCGCAGCGGAAGCGGCGTTGCCGACGGCCCCGCTGACCGCGTCGGTGCCGACCAGCTGCGCATCGGCGCTGCCGCCGGCGGACCCTGTCGCACTGCCGGTGATGCCATTGACGGCACCGTCGACACTGCCTGCGCCGTGGCCGCCGCCCGATACCTTGCCGCTGCGGCGGTCGACACTGTGCGAGCCGCTGGCCGAGGCGCTGTTATCCAGCGAACCGGTCACGCCCGAGCCCAGCGAACCGACGCCACCCAGGCTGCCGGCCCCGCCAAGACCGCCGCCGATCATGCCGCCCAGACCGCCGCCGAGCCCGCCACCGCCCAGCAGCTGGGCCGACGCCGGCGCGGTCGTGATGGCAAGCGCGGCGGCCGCGCTGGTCAAGAATAGCTTGTTCATCGCTTTCATCCTATTTGGCCAACGGCGTCATGTGCCGTGCGATGAGGCAACGGTGCGGCCCATGGCTTTCATCCCGAAAACCGAATGTTTTTTATTTTTCACGACAGATCAATGCGTTGTGCAGGAGGCGCACACTACGCCACGGCCATAGAGTCGCGCCGATCCGCCTTTCGGCTGTGTCGTCTCAGCCGTCAGCAGCGCAATAGCGCGCGTTCGTGGTAGTGATCCAGCGACGGCGAGTCGCGCCAGCCGGCCGGCCACGAAAGGTGCTGCGAAGGAGGTGCCGCGCACCTTGATCGTGCCCCCCGCCGCGTTGGCCGCGATCAGGTCGGCGCCCGGCGCGGCGAAGTCGAGATGCGCGGCCCTGCCCGCCTCGATCAGCGTCCGGCCGCGCCCATCTACTCCCGTGACGGCGATCACCTGCGGACAGGAGGCGGGGAAGGCGGCGGGGGCGGCAGCGCCGTCGTTGCCGACCGCGGCGACCATCAGGACGCCACGCTCGTCGGCCGCGGCCACTACGCGTGACAGCAGCGGGTTCGGCGGGCCAGCGAGGCTGATGTTGACCACTTTTGCGCCGCTCGCGGTAAGCCATCCCAGCGCGCGCGCGATCGCCAGAGCATTGCCGCCGCGCGGGTCGCGGCCGTAGATGTCCGCGGCCAGCAGGCGGCTCTGCGGCGAGACACCGCGGAGAGCCCCGCGACCGACCAGGATCGAAGCGATGGCAGTGCCGTGGTTGCCGGGAGCTGGAGCCCCTTCGGCAAACCCTCGCTGGACGATGGTGGGCGGGAGCGCGGGATGCTGCGCCACCCCGCCATCGATCAGGCCGATCGTCGCCCCGGGACCGGTGGACGAAGTCGCCGGCGGATGATCGCTTCCGCCCGCTGGCGCGCCACTTTGCCGGTAGATCGGATTGGACTGGACCATCGCCGATGGCGCGAGCCTGGCGAGCAGCTTTTCCGCCTTGGTGAGCAGCATGCCGGGGGGCACGCGCAGTCGCGCCATGGCAATGCCGAGCCCTTCGACACCGCCCCGGTCGATGACCGCGAAGCCTGCTGCCGTGGCCGCCGCGATCATCGTTGGCGTCGGATCGAGGACGATCAGCTCGCCTTTCACCGCGGGATCGCCGCGTGCATCGAGCTCGAGCGCCTGCGGGTTGCGGCGGACCAACTCGCCGAGCTGGTCGAGCCGGAGCCGCGCCAGCCGATCGACCAGGCCGCCCGCCTGCTCGGTCGTCTCTTCCACCGCCCCGCCGATTCGATTGCCCAGCTGGTCGATGCCGCCGGTTGCCTGGCCGAGGCCGCCGCCGAGCGGAGGCAGCAGCTGGGCGATGGCCGCACCCGACATCATCAGCAGTGCGGCGAGTGCCAGAGGCGTAGCGCGGCTGCGCATGGGATCGACTTCCTTTCACGACCGTTATGATCAAACGGATTTCAGCTCCGGTGGTTTCATGGGATTAAACGCGTCGCGCCATCCGTTTCATCCTCAAGGACGGCAGCGCCTGGCAAGCGGGCTGTCGAAGGGCGCAAGGAAAGGGCCGACTTGACCCTGTTCGAACGCGAATTGCTGGCGTTGCTGCCCCGGCTGCGGCGCTTTGCGCGTGCGCTGGCGATCGACACCGCCGACGCCGACGATCTGTGCCAGAGTGCGCTTGAACGCGCGTTGAAGGCCGAGGCGCAGTGGGAACGAGGAACGAGACTGGATTCGTGGATGTACAGGATCATGCGCAATTGCTGGATCGATGAGGTGCGCGTTCGCAAGCGCCGTAGCCAGACCTTCGTTGCCGAAGAGGAAGGCGCCGAGGTCGGTCAGGCCGACGACCGCCGCATCGAGGCGCGCGTCGAACTCGGCAATGTCGACCGGGCGATGGCCGCACTGCCGCCCGAACAGCGCGAGGTCATCGCGCTGATCCTGGTCGAAGGGCTGGCTTATCGCGAGGCGGCCGAACTGCTCGACCTGCCGATGGGCACGGTGACCTCGCGGCTCGTGCGCGGGCGGCAGGCGCTGATGGAGATGCTGGGAGAGGTGGCGTGACCGAGGAACAGATCATCGCCTATGTCGATGGCGAGCTTGGGCCGATCGAGGCGCTGCGCTTCGAACGCGCGATGGAGGCCGACCCTGCGATCGCCGCCGGGGTCCGCCGCCACCGCAGGTTGCGTGCCATGATCGAGAGCCATTTCGCGCCCGCGACCGGAGAGCCCGTGCCGGCGCGGTTGACGAAGCTGGTCGACAACAATGTCGTAGCCTTTCCGCAGCGCCTGCGCAGCCGGTTCGGCGACAGCGGCCGCTATGCCGCACTGGCGGCGACGCTGGTCGCCGGGCTGGTCGCGGGCCAGCTTCTGCCGCACCGTGAAGCGTCGCCCATCGGGGAGCGCGACGGCGCTGTCGTCGCGCAGGGCGTGCTCGCCCGCGCCCTCGATACGCAACTCGCGTCGGAGCCCCAGGCGACGGACTATCATATCGGCGTCAGCTTCCGCAGCGTGGACAATCGCTATTGCCGCACCTTCAGCGGGGCGACCGGTGCGGGACTAGGCTGTCATGACCGTTCGGGCTGGACAGTTGAACGCTTCGTGGCCGGTGGCCCGAGCGAACGAAGCGCCGCCTATCGCCAGGCCGCAAGCCCCTCCGCCGAAATCCTCGCGGCCGCGCAGGACATGATGGCTGGCGCACCGCTGGACGCGGAGCAGGAGCGGAAGGCGCAGGCGCACGGCTGGCGCGAAAGCTCGAGCGGAAGCTGAACCCGTACTGTCAAAAGGACGGCGGTAGGTTTCAGCGCTGAAATATTCGGGCAATCTATCGGTTCGAAAGCGGCGGCACGCCACCCCCGCGGAAGGACTCCGCTCATGCCGCTCCAGCCGGTTTCGACTATTTTGCCACAGGGCACCCAGTTCAAGATCACTGCCGCCGGCTGCGAGAACGGCCGCCATTCGGCGATCGGCAGCAGCAAGGTCGAGATCGACGGCATCGTTCACGCCACCTGCCGCCATTGCGGCTGCGAGCTGATGCGGCTGGGTGCGTCTCGCCGCTGGTTCCGCACCGGCGAGATGGGTGGCTAGACTCGGATGGCTTTGCCTTGGTGCACATCCTGCTCCCGTTCGTGTCGAGCGAAGTCGAGACACGGAGCGCCGCGCTGCAGGTCAGTCCCTCGACTTCGCTCGCGACGAACGGATCAAAGTAAAGCGGTCTTGTTCTAGGCCAAGCCGGTCAGCGCCCCTGATTGCGCCAGCGGTGGATGACATGCTCCACGATTGCATCCTCGTCGCCGCTATGGCGCCACAGCTCCGAGAAGACCGGATCGTTCGACGCGGGGCGTAGCCCTTCTTCGAGATCGTCGAAAGCAACGCGGAACGGAATCGAGACGCCTTCACCGCAGATGATCGCCTCGCGGTTGCGCAGCGCCGGGATCGCATCGAGGAAGCTGCGCGCACCTTCGGGCATCGCCGCCTTCACGAAAGCCTGGTCGCGCTCGTTGTTCAGGCGCATCGCGATGATCGTGCCGCACTGGGACAGCACGCCTTCAGCCAGGTCTGACGGGCGCTGCGTCACCAGCCCCAGCGATACGCCATATTTGCGCCCTTCCTTGGCGATGCGCTCGAGGATCTTGCGAACCGGTCCATTGTTGGTCGAACGGTCCGACGGCACGTAGCGATGCGCCTCCTCGCAGACCAGCAGCACCGGATGCTGCGCCTGGCCGCGGGCCCAGATCGCATAGTCGAACACGCAGCGCGCCAGCACCGCGACCACCACCGAAGTAATCTCGGACGGCACGCCCGAGACGTCGATCACCGATATCGGCTTGCCGTCGCCGGGAAGCCGGAAGATTCGCTTGATGAAGCTCTTCATGCTGTCGCCGACCAGCATGCCGGAGAACATGAAATGATAGCGCGGATCCGAGCGGATCTCGTCGATCTTCTGCTTGAGCCGCAGATAGGGCGCGCTGTTCGATGCCTTGTCGAGCTTGCCCATCTCGGTCTGGATGATGTTGCAGAGATCCGACAGCACATAGGGAATTGGGCTGTCGACGGTGATCCGCGCGACCGTCTCTGCAGCGCGGTTCTTCTGCCGCGCGACGAGCAGGCATTTGGCAAGGATGTCGGCATCGGTCTGGCGCTCGGCGCCGGTCGTCGTCAGCAGCACCTCGCAATGTTCTTCGAAGTTCATCAGCCAGTAGGGCATGGCGAGATTGGTGACATCGTAGGACGCGCCGACTTCCGCGAACGCCGCGTCATATTCACCGTGTGGGTCGATCATCACGATATGGCCGGCGGGCGCCAACTGGCAGATGCGGTGGAGGATCAGCGCGGTGGCGGTCGACTTGCCGGTGCCGGTCGATCCCAGCAGCGCGAAATGCTTGCCGAGCATGGCGTCGATCAGCAGCGCCGCTCGGGTCGAGCAGGTCGGGTGAACGGTGCCGATTTCGACATGCGGGATACTGCCGGCGCTGAAGATCGCGTTCATATCGCTGCTCGATACCGCGTGCACCGGGGTGCCCGGCAGCGGATAGCGGGTAACGCCGCGGCGGAAAGAGATGATGCTGCCTGCGCCGTCGAGCGTGCCTTCGCCGAGGAAAGCGATCTGCGCGCTGATCTCGTTGCCCTCATGGCCGAGGCTGTGGACCGACGCGACCACGCAGCGGCCGCCTGCCGTCATCCTGAGCATCGAGCCGATCTCGCCCGCCATGGCGACGGCGGCATCGGAATCCTGCGCAATCAGCTGGAGCATCGCCGGATCGAGCCTTGTGTCGGCACCGCCGCCAGAGACCGTTTCGATCCGGCCCAGAGCAGCGGCGGCCAGCATCTCCGCGTTTCCGAAGGCATCTACGCCGGTAAAATCATTCATCTGGTCACCGCTTCCGCTGCATCGCGAACGGCGTAGCGGGCACCGGTTAATTCCGGGTTTCGCCCTTAGTAGCGGCTGCCGTCATTGCGCGAAAAATACCAATGTCCATTCGCGTCCAGATCCGCGCGGATATCGTCCTGCGGAAAGGTTCCTTCGTCGCCTCGCGTGCGATCGCCGATTTCCAGATATGTTACCTCCTCGGCGGAGCGATTGACGAGGTGATGGGCCAGCCCTGCCGCGGCGAAGCCAGCGCACATGCCGGGCGACAGCAGCACCTCTCCCGCTTCGGTCACGAGAGTTGGTGCGCCGCTCAGCACATAGATGAACTCGTCCTGGCGGCTATGGCGGTGCATCAGCGCCGACTCCGCACCCGGCTTCAATGTCGTGAGATTGACGCCGAAATTGGTCAGCCCGAACAGATCGCCCAGAGCGCGCTTCTCGCGCCCTGCGACGCGAGCCCGCAGGTGGTCGGGATAGCCGGAGGGCTTGGTGCGGGGCGCAACGGTTTGAGCGTTCACCGCCAGAAAATCAGGAGCTGGTTTGTCGGTCATCACTTGCGTCCATGCCTTGCCTTCATTCTCGCAGCCGCTTGAAGGCGGCGCTGGCGGCCCAGCCGAGGCCCAGCGACAGCAGCACCGCGAACAGGCCGTAGAGGAAGCTGTGCCGCACCGCCGCGCGGGCGACGAACGCCTCCATGCCCGACTTATCGATGTCGATGTCCCGCGTTGCGGCGGCGATCACGCGGCCTTTCTCAATGAGGAAGGTCTCGGCGGTATAGCGGCCGACCGGAACCCGCGCGGGGATCGCGATGCGGGCGCGATAGAGCACGCCTTCGCTGATCTCGACGCCCCGCGCCGTCTCGGAATAATAGCCGCCGCGGCGCTTGAGATCGATCAGCCCCTGCTCGAATCGGCGGTCCTCCGCAGGATCGCCGCCGCTCGCGGGCGACAGCTGGAGATTGTCGATTCCGAGTTCGTAGATCACTGCGGTGCGGCGATCCACGATCCCGTCGATCTTACGCGACGAGGCGAGCGCGTAGAAGGAGGGCACCGATCGGAAGTCGGCGCTGTCGGCATTGATCCACATGCCTGCAATCTTGCGCTTCTCGCGGATCAGCACCGGCTCGGCCGGACCCTTCACCACCACCGCGATCTGGGCGTCGTCGCTTGGCGCCTTGCCGCCCGGATAGAGGATGGCCCCGAACAGCAGAAGCTCGGCGCCGGTGAAGCTGTAGATGATCTCGATCTTGCGCTGCGAGACATCGGGCACCAGCCGCGGGCTTTCCGCGGAGGCGAGCAAGGGCGCGAGCAGCAGGAGGAAAAATCTTCTCACAGACCCTGCACCGTGAAGATCTCCGGTGGGCGCCAGGTCAGGCCCAGCAGCATCCGGATCGCCACCACCAGCACGATGAAGGCCAAGGCCAGGCGCAGATATTCGGGCTTGATGGTCTGCGCCATGCGCGCGCCGATCTGGGCACCGGTGACGCTGCCGATCAACAGCAGGCCGGTCAAGACGAGGTCGACTGCCTGGGTGGTTACAGCGTGGATCAGGGTCGTCGTCGCGGTGACGAACAGGATCTGGAACAGCGACGTGCCGACCACCACCCGCGCCGACATGCCCAGGATGTAGATCATGGCGGGCACCAAGATGAACCCGCCGCCGACGCCCATCAGCACCGTCATGACGCCAGTCAGGAAACCGAGCAGAAACGGCGCGAGCGGCGAGATGTAGAGCCCGGACTTATAGAAGCGCCAGCGGAACGGCAGCATCGCGATCAGCGGATTGTGGCGCTTGCCCTGCGGGCTGGGCCGCTCACCGCGCCACTCCGCGACCAGCGCGCCGATCGCTTCGCGCGCCATGACGAGGCCGATGCCACCTAGCATCAGCACGTACATGACGTTGACCACCGTATCGATCTGGCCGACATTCTGGAGGACGCGGAACAGGAAACCGCCAAGCAGCGATCCCAATGCGCCGCCCGCCACGAGCACCGCGCCCATATGATAGTCGACGCCACCGCGGCTGCCATGCGCGAGCACCCCCGAAACGCTGGCCCCGGTGATCTGCGGCGCCGACGAGGCGACCGCGACCGCGGGCGGAATGCCGTAGAAGATCATTAGCGGCGTGGTCAGGAAACCGCCGCCGACACCGAACATTCCGGACAGCAGGCCGACCAGCCCGCCCAGGCCGATGATGACGAGAATATTCACCGAGAGGCCGGCAATGGGCAGGTAAAGATCCATGACCAAGGGCTAGAGCATTTTGGGCGCACGAGGGAAGGGCGAGGTCATGGAAAATGCAGGTGGAGGGGGAGCCCCGCGCGAGCCCGCTTGCGAAGCCCGTCGGTTGGGAGCGGGGCGCTCCAAGCAGATATCCTCGTCCTGCCTTTGCAGAGAGCGGCCGATTGAATCTTGCCGACAGCGCATGTCGCGATATAGCTAGGTCATGGTTCCCTTTTCGTTCTGTTCTGTCGAGATGTGCGCCTTGCCTGAAGGTGGGCTGTTCCACAGCGCCTCGCGCAGCCTGTTGCTGGCCGACCTCCATCTCGAAAAGGCGAGCAGCTATGCCCTGCGCGGGCAGATGCTACCTCCTTATGATTCGATCGAAACGCTGCGCCGGGTCGCCGCGCTGATCGAGCGGACAGGGGCCGTAGCGCTCTATTGCCTGGGTGATTCCTTTCATGATCGCGGCGCCGCCGGACGGCTGCCGGACGAGGCCCTCGGCCTGCTAGGGCTGCTGACGGCGAAGGTCTGCTGGACCTGGATCGTCGGCAACCATGACCTGGCGATGTCGGATCCGCTCGGCGGGCGCATCGCCGCGTTGGTCGAGCTCGACGGCATGATCCTGCGCCACGAGGCCGATCCGCGCGAGATGCGGCCGGAGATTTCGGGCCACTATCACCCCAAATATAACGTCACCCTGCGGGGCCGGCGGGTGTCGCGGCCCTGCTTCGTCGCCGGACGGAGCAAGCTGATCCTGCCGTCCTTCGGGGTGCTGACCGGCGGTATGAATGCTGCCGATCCCGCGATATTGCGCGCTGTTGGTGCTGATGCCCGGGCGCTGATCGCGCTTCAGGAAAAGCTGCTGGATTTCCCGCTGGCGGCGTGAACCGGAACTATCCGATCGGGTAGACGGTCACCGGCTGCTTCTGGAAATGGTTCGGGAAGGCCACGCGCAACGCCTCGACCTTCGGAAGATCATTATAGACGATATAGGGATAGTCGGGCTTCCGGGTCAGGAAATCCTGATGATATCTTTCGGCCGGGTAGAAGCCGCGATAGCGCTCCACCTTGGTCACGATCGGCGCCTTCCACAGCTTTGCCGCGGCGAGCTGGGCCAGGTAGGCATCGGCAACCGCGTTCTGCTGCGCGGTGGTGGGGAAGATCGCGGTGCGATATTGTGTGCCGCGGTCGGGACCTTGGCGGTTGAGCGTGGTCGGGTCGGCTACGACTGCGAAGTAGATGCGCAGCAGCGTTCCGTAGCTCACCTGCTTGGGATCATAGGTGATCTTGACCGATTCGGCGTGGCCGGTCGAACCGGAACCGACCGTCTCGTAGGATGCGCTCTGGGCTAGGCCGCCCGCATAGCCGGATACCGCCGACTTCACGCCGTCGACATGCTGGAACACGCCCTGGACGCCCCAGAAGCAGCCGCCGGCAAGCACTGCGACGGCGCTGTTGCCGGCTTCGGGCGGATCGATCGCGGGCGCAGGTACGCGGACGATCGGCCCGGCATCGACCTTGGGTGCGGGCGCGATGGCAGGACTGCGGGTGGCCATGGTACCGGCCGCCGCCAGCAGCAGCAGCCCGGCCGACACTCCGGCGATCAGCGGCCGGTTAGGATTGTCCGTCAAAGGGGCATCCTTTTTTTCATCTTGTGTCCATTATGTCACACAGATGGGGGTGCGCCAATCATTATCAATCATTGGCGGTGCTCGTGAGCCCCCGACGCCGAACGGCAGGCATTGGTTGGCCGTTGCCTCGCGCGATGAACGCGGCGACGGTTCGCCGCGTCTCTGCCTCGCGTTGTCAATCTCACTACCGCAGCGCTGCCGTCGCCGCCTGGATACGCTCGCAAGCTTCGGTGAGGATCTTCTCGGACGTCGCGTAGCTCACCCGGAAGGCCGGCTCCAACCCGAAGGCCGCGCCCTGCACCGCCGCCACCCGCGCTTCGTCGAGGAAGTAGTCGATCAGGTCGGTATCGTTGGCGATAACCTTACCGGCGGGGGTCGACAGCCCGATCAGCGCCGACACGTCCGGATACACATAGAAGGCGCCTTCGGGGCATGGGCAATGGATGCCGCGCGCCTGATTGAGCATCGACACGACGAGATCGCGGCGCTTCTGGAACGCGTCGTTGCGGTCCTTCAGGAAGCTCTGGTCGCCGTTGAGCGCCGCCGTCGCTGCCGCCTGGGCGATCGAGCAGGGGTTGGAAGTCGACTGCGACTGGAGCTTGGCCATCGCCTTGATCAGCGGCTGCGGTCCACCGGCATAGCCGATCCGCCAGCCGGTCATCGAATAGGCCTTGGAGCAGCCGTTGATGGTCAGCGTGCGCTCGTAGAGATCGGGCGCGACCTGTGCGATCGTCGCGAATTCGAAGCCGTCGTACAGGATATGCTCATACATATCGTCGGTCATGATCCAGACGTGCGGATGACGGCGTAGCACCTCGGCTATGGCCTTCAGCTCGGCGGCGCTGTAGGCGGCCCCGCTCGGATTCGACGGAGAATTGAGCAGCAGCCACTTGGTGTTCGGCGTGATCGCGGCTTCGATCTGCTCGGGCGTGACCCGGTAGTTCTGGGCAGCGCCGGCCTTGATGAATACCGGCGTGCCGCCCGCGAACTGAACGATGTCGGGATAGCTCACCCAATAGGGCGCCGGGACGATCACTTCGTCCCCGGCCGAGACGGTCGACACCAGCGCGTTGAACAGCGTGTGCTTGCCACCCACGTTGACGCTGATCTGCGAGGCTTCATAGCTCAGGCCGTTGTCGCGCTTGAACTTCGCGGCGATCGCTGCCTTCAGTTCGGCGGTGCCGTCGACATTGGTGTATTTCGTCTTCCCGGCACGGATCGCCTCGATCGCGGCTTCCTTGACGAAGTCGGGCGTATCGAAATCGGGTTCGCCCGCGGACAGGCCGATCACGTCGACGCCCTTCGCCTTCAGCTCGAGCACCCGGCTCGTCATTGCGAGCGTGGGCGAGGGCGAGATGCGGTTGAGGGCAGGGGCGATGAGGCTCATGGCGAAGCGCTTTCGTGGTTGCGTCATGTGGGAAACGGGCGCGCTATAGGGGAGTAGTCGCCAAGCCTCAACCTCGGTCGTGCGGTCCCGCAACGAGCTTCGCCGCGATCAGGCCGCGCAGCGAGTTGCCGATGAAGAAGCCGTCCGTCAGATCGGGCGGGCGGACATCGCCTTCGACGGCCTGGCCATTTTCGAGCAGGCGTTCACGCAATATGCCCGGCATCAGCGATCCGGCGCGCGGTGTTACCAGCAATCCGTGCCGCTTCACGAAGATATTGGTGAAGCTGCCCTCGGTCAGTCGCCCGTCCTCGCGGATGAAGAGCACCTCGAAGGTGCCGGCGGCACGGCGGGCATCGTCGAGAAACGCCCGGTCGCTGGTCTTGTGCGCCAGGCGCGGGTCATCGGGTGCGACCGGCAGCGGCAAGATCGCGCAATCGACGGGGCCGTCGGGTTTGAGCGGCATGGGGCGCACCTCGATTGCGCGCGCGCCGCTGGGCGATAGCATCAGGCGGATCCGCGCGTCGTCGACGAGACGGAAGGTCGCCGCCTGGAGATCGTTTCGGCAATCATGGCGGTCAAAGGCGAAGCCGAGCGCTTCTGCGCTCGCCTTCATCCGCGCGAGATGCGATTCGAGTTCGACGAACCCGTCGATCGCTTCGAACCGCATCGTCTCGATCAGATCGAATGCCCCTGCCGCCATCGCGACCAAATGCCCCTGTCCCATCTGTGTAGTCACGGCCATGCTGCCCGGTTGGTTGCAACCCGGCAATATGTATCAGTCCAGTATCTCGCGGATTTCTGGCGTTGATCGTCGAACCCTGCAGTCCGTCACGGCTTGCAATGGCGGTTTGTAATCGTCATGTCGAGCCCATGAACAGCCCCGCCGACACGCCGCTAAAGGCCGTCATCATCCCGGTGACCGCTTTCCAGCAGAACTGCACCCTGATGTGGTGCACGCGGACGATGAAGGGTGCGTTCGTCGATGCCGGCGGCGATCTCGACCGGCTCAAGGCGGCCGCTGCCCAGCATGGCGTGACGATCGAAAAGCTGCTCGTGACGCATGGCCATATCGATCATTGCGGCGGCACCGGCATATTGGCCGAAGAACTCGGCGTGCCCATCGAGGGACCGCATCCGGAGGACCGTTTCTGGATCGCACGGCTCGGCGATGACGGCCGCAGCTACGGCATCGAGGGCAGGCCGTTCGAGCCCGACCGATGGCTCGACGACGGCGACCGGGTGACGGTCGGCGAACTGGTGCTCGATGTCTTCCATTGCCCGGGGCACACGCCCGGACATGTCATCTTCCATCACGCGCCGTCGAAGCTCGCGATTGTCGGCGACGTGCTGTTTCAGGGCTCGATCGGCCGTACCGATTTCCCCCGCGGCAACCATGAAGACCTGATCGCGTCGATCACGAAGAAGCTGTGGCCGCTGGGCGGCGACACTGCCTTCGTGCCGGGGCATGGCGCCATGTCGACCTTTGCACATGAGCGGGCCAGCAATCCCTTCGTGGGGGATCGGGCGGTCGGGGCCTAGTTTTTGTGCCCTCAAACGCCGGGCGGCCAGCATCCGCTGGCCTTGGCTTCGCGCCAATAAGGCGCGGCGGCGGTTCGGCGTTGCGGAGCACTGGTTGGCTCCGCCGACCAACTCGGCGTCGAGACCGCCAGAAGGCGGCAAGGCCGAACCGCCGCGTTAGCGTTTACTTTCCGACCCCGATCGAATCGCTCGTCACCGTCGTGATCGTGCCATTCTTCGTGGTGTAGGGAATGCTGATCGCGTAGCCGGCGAGTCCGACCAGGACGGCCCAGGTAATCAGCATACTGACCGCGCGGAATGGGTTGGGGGTCTGCTTGTCCATGCCGAACGGGTGCAGCACGCGGCCGAGTATATATATAATGCCGGCGCCCCACAGCCATGTCTGGGTTCCGCGCGCGAGTTCGATAAGGCCTATCAGGATCAGTACCAGCGGCGTATATTCGGCGAAGTTGAGCTGAGCGCGCATGCGGGATGCCAGAAGCGAATTGCCGCCATCGCCGATCAGCACTTTCGCCTTGAGCCGAATCGTCACGATGCGTATCGCAAGCCAGATGTTCACGATCGCGGCAGCGCCCGCGATGGTCAGCGTGATAGGCAGGATCATGTTCCCCTCCGTCAATAGTGGGGCTGATCTGGCAGGTCGTACCCATACTTGCAACGCGGAGCGAAATCGCTATAGGTCGCGCGCTCGCGACGAGCCCGGCCAATGCGTGACGGGCACTCGTCGCTTTATTTATTTAGATTTATCTAGCTAGGAATAGGTGCCGACATGGCCGTCCCCAAAAGAAAGACTTCGCCCTCTAAGCGCAACATGCGCCGCAGCCATGACGCGCTGCCGGTCGAGGCCTTTCAGGAATGCCCCAATTGCGGTGAGCTGAAGCGCCCGCACAATCTGTGCAATGCCTGCGGCCATTATAACGGCCGCGAGATCATTTCCGTCGAGGCCTGATCGGGCCATAGGGGGCAATGATTGTGGACGAGGCGCCGCGAATCGCACTCGACGCGATGGGCGGCGACGGCGGGCCAGCGACGATGATCGCCGGTGCCGCAATCGCCCGCGAACGCGATTCAGCGCTCAGCTTCATCCTGTTCGGGGATGAAGTCGCGATTCGGGCCGAGTTGCAGCGCCACGCCATCCTGTCGGACTCGATTGTCGTCCACTGTGACGATGTCATCACCGGTGACGATCGGCCAAGCCAGGCGATCCGGCGCACCAAGTCCAGCTCGATGGGCGCGGCCATCCTCGCCGTAAAGGCGGGGGAGGCTTCTGCTGCGTTGTCGGCCGGCAATACCGGTGCGCTGATGGCGATCGCCAAGCTCTCGCTCAGGACGATGCACGGCATCGACCGACCGGCGCTGGCCGCCTTGTTGCCGACCCTCGGCGACAATGACTTGGTCATGCTCGATCTCGGCGCGAACACCGACTGCGACGCCCGCAATCTCGTAGAGTTCGCGGTAATGGGTGCTGCCTATTCGCGCGTTGCGGTCGGCGTGCAATGTCCCCGCGTTCGGTTGCTGAACATCGGTACCGAGGAGATGAAAGGCACCGGCGAACTCAAGGACGCCGCCGCAACGCTGCGCGAGCAGACCAGCGGCCAATGGCGGTTCGATGGCTTCGTCGAGGCGGACACGCTGGGCCGCGGCGAGGTCGATGTCGTCGTGAGCGATGGCTTTTCGGGCAATATCGCGCTGAAATCGATCGAGGGCACGGCGCGTTTCATCACCGATCTCCTCAAGCGTGCCTTTTCCAGTTCGATCCGGTCGAAAGCGGGCTTCCTGCTGTCCAAGCCGGCGTTCGCGCTGCTGCGCCATCATCTCGACCCCAACAATCACAATGGCGCGGTCTTCCTCGGGCTCAACGGCCTGGTCGTCAAAAGCCATGGCGGCGCCGATGCGAACGGCACCGCCAATGCGATAGGCGTTGCCGTCAAGATCGCGCGTGATGACATCACGCGTCGGATCACCGAGGATCTCGAGCATTTCCGTAGTCGTGCGGTAGAACGGGAAGACGTCGCATGACTGTGGAATCGATGCGTCGCTCCGTCATTATCGGCACCGGGTCCGCCTTGCCGCGCCGCTATGTCACCAACGCGGAGCTGGCGCAGACGGTCGACACCTCGGACGAGTGGATCGTCGAGCGCACCGGCATCCGCGGCCGTTATATCGCGGGCGATGGCGAGACGACCTCCAGCCTTGCTGCCGAAGCCGCGCGCAACGCTATCGAGGCGGCGGGCATCACGCCCGCCGAGATCGGGCTGATCATCCTGGCCACCGCCACGCCCGACCAGACCTTCCCCGCATCGGCCACCATCGTGCAGACCGCGCTGGGCATCGACGATTGCGTGGCGTTCGACGTTCAGGCGGTGTGCTCGGGCTTCCTCTACGGCCTGACGGTGGCCGACAGCATGATTCGCAGTGGAGCGGCGACTTGCGCCCTCGTCATCGGTGCCGAGACATTCAGCCGCATCCTCGACTGGGAGGACCGCGCCACCTGCGTGCTGTTCGGCGATGGCGCCGGCGCGGTCGTTCTGAAGGCCGAGGATGGCGTACGCGGAATTCTCACCGCCAAGCTCCACGCCGATGGCCGGCATAATCAGCTACTTTATGTCGACGGCGGCCCATCGACCACCCAGACGGTCGGCAAGCTGCGCATGAAGGGGCAGGAGGTGTTCCGCCACGCGGTGACCAATCTCGCCGGGGTGCTGCGCGAGGTGATGGTCACGGCGGGCCTCGAAGTCTCCGATATCGACTGGCTGATTCCGCATCAGGCCAACCGCCGAATTCTCGACGCCACCGCCCGGAAACTGAGCCTTGCTCCCGAGCGGGTGATCGTCACGGTCGACCGACATGCCAATACGTCGGCAGCCTCGGTGCCGCTCGCGCTCGATGTCGGTGTGCGTGACGGCAGGGTGAAGCGGGGCGATTTGCTGGTGCTCGAGGCGATGGGCGGAGGCTTCACCTGGGGCGCTGCCGCGATCCGCTATTAAACCCCTTGTAAAACGGCTTTGATTCGCCTCGTCATGACCGTAAGGTAGCCGATACTCACTGCGTTGGGGGGCTGTATGGCGTTGGATCGGGGGACATTGACGCGCGCGGATCTGTCGGAGGAAGTGCATCGAGAAATCGGCTTGTCGCGGGCAGATTCGGCATCGGTGGTCGAGCAGGTGCTCGAACATATGTGCTGTGCGCTGGCCAAGGGCGAGAATGTGAAGATTTCCGGTTTCGGCAGCTTCATTTTGCGCGAAAAGGGAGAGCGCGTTGGGCGTAATCCCAAGACAGGTATCGAAGTGCCGATTGCGCCGCGTCGCGTGCTGACCTTTCGGGCCAGCCAGATGCTGCGGGATAGGATTGTTGCGGGAAATTAAGGCGACGTTTCAATGAGTTCGGGCGGAGATAAGGCCGAGGATGCATTCCGCACGATCGGCGAACTTTCGGCTGAGCTCGGCATCCAGCAGCACATTCTGCGCTATTGGGAAACGCGCTTTCCGCAGCTGCGGCCGCTCCAGCGGGCTGGCAACCGGCGCTATTATCGCCCGGCCGATGCGGCATTGGTTCGGCGCATCCACAGCCTGCTCAACGAGCAGGGCTACACGATTCGCGGCGTGCAGAAGCTGCTCGGCCAAAAGTCGTCCGTCGAGCCCGAGGCGCCTCCACCTCCGCCGATCGCGCCGCAACCGGTGCTGGTGGTGAACCAGTCCAGCCTGCCGTCCTCCGCCCGCGCGGAACTGATGGCGATTCGCGGATCGTTGATCGAGGCCCTGGCAGCGGACATGGATTGACCTCGCTCCCCCCTTGGGGAGAGGTTTGGTCTCCTAGTCCCGGTCGGGCCCTAGCGCGGGGTCGAGGTCCCTCGGCCGCACGAACAGCGACAACCTGCCTGCATTCGGCTGGACATCCTCCCAACGATCGACCGCGAAGCTGATCTCGGCGATGCTGGCCGTCGGGAACTTTTCCTCGACCTGATCGCGCGCGTCGTCGCCGGGCTTGTCCGGCACCATCATCAGCACAAGGTCCTCGAGACCAGGATTATGGCCAACGAGCAGCAGGCTGTCATAGCGGTCATCGGCCTCATGGACGACATCGAGCAACGATACCGCCGAGGCGAGGTAGATCCGCTTATCCCACGCGGGAGCGGGGAGCTCGCCAGCCCCCTCCGCCAGATGCTCGATCGTTTCGACGACCCGGATCGCCGGCGAGGCGACGATATGGTCGAAATCGACGTGATGCGCGCGGAGATATTCGCCGACCCGCTGGGCGGCGCGCTTGCCCTTGGCATTGAGCGGCCGATCGAAATCGCGCGAGACCGGGTCGTCCCATCCCGATTTCGCGTGGCGCAGCAGCGTAAGCTTCTTCACTATTCCTGCGCCCTCCCTCGGTCCCCCATCAGCTGATGCCCGAAAGCGGCGTCGGAAGAAAGTCTGGCGAGGGCGCATTTTCGCGCGCTGCCACGCGGGCCACGGCTTCATCCAGCGTCACCCGTAGAACCGGCACGCCTCCCGGAAAGGCTTCCAGCAGGCGAGACGGCGCGGCGGCGCCGAGCAGCACGAAATGGCCGCGGTCGGCGGCGCTGCGGATCAGCCGACCAAACGCCTGGCGCAGTCGGGCACGCACGATCCGGTCGTCGAAAATCGTTCCACCGCCGGCGGCCTTGCGCGCCGCGTGCAGCACGGTAGGGCGGGGCCAGGGAATCCCCTCCATCACCACCAGCCGCAGCGAATCGCCGGGTACGTCGACCCCGTCGCGCAGGGCATCGGTGCCGAGCAGCGAGGCGTGGGGGTCGTCGCGGAAGATATCGACCAGAGTACCGGTGTCGATCGGATCGACATGCTGGGCATAGAGCGGCAGGCCGTCGCGCGCGAGCCGGTCGGCGATGCGGGCATGGACGGCGCGCAGCCGTGAGATCGCGGTGAACAGGCCGAGCGTGCCGCCGCCTGCCGCGGCGATCAGCCGGTGATAGGCCTGGCCGAGCTGGGCGACGTCGCCACGCTTCAGATCGGTGACGACCAGCACTTCGGCGTGATTGGCATAGTCGAACGGGCTCGGCACCGCGACATGGCGCGGAGCATGGTCCAGATGAGCAGCGCCGCTGCGTGCATCGGCAATCGTCCAGTCCTCGCCGTCGCGCAGCGTCGCCGAAGTGACAAGCACGCCATGCGCGGGCTTGAGCACCGTTTCGGCCAGCGGGCGGGCCGGATCGAGCCAGTGGCGATGCAGGCCGATATCATATTCGCGGCCCTCGCCTCTATCGACTGCGAGCCAGTCGACGAAGTCGGGGTCGAGAGGGCCACCGAGTCGCGCGAGCATAGAAATCCAGGCGGCGACGAGCTGACCGCGCTGGGTGAGACCGGCGATGGCGCCCTCGATCCGTGCCCGCGCCTGCCCGTCCAGCCAGTCGGGCGCGTCATCCATCACCGCGGCCAGCCGCTGCTTGAGCCGCGCCATCGGCCGCACCAGCGATTCGAGCGCCTCAATCGCCGGCTGCGCCGCCTCGATCAGCTCGGGACCGGGCTCGCCGACGTCGGTTTCAAGTCCATAGCCGGCATCCTGCGCGCTGGCTCGCGCATAGACCGTGGCGCGCACTGCGGCGAGCAGGCGCTCAACCGGCCCGAGCGGCAGGTTTTCCGCCAGCCGGCCCAGCCAGCCATCGGCCGGCAACTGTGTCGCTGCTGCCGATGCGGCCTCGATCGCCAGCGCACCCTCGTCATCATAGCTCGCCACATCGGACAGCCGCGCCGCGAGGCCGCGGCGCCGGCCACGCGCCTTCGACTCCGGGCCGATGATCCAGCGGCGCAGTTCGATCGCTTCCTGACCGGTCAGCGCGGCGGCAAAGGTCGAATCGGCGGCATCGAAGAGATGATGGCCTTCGTCGAAGATTATCCGGCCGAGCGGGTGGCCCTCGTCGGTGCGGCGCTGGGCGAGGATCATCACCAGTGCATGATTGGCGATGACGATTTCGGCGGACTCTGATGCCCGCGCAGCACGCTCGATGAAGCATTTCCGGTAGTGCGGGCAGCCGGCATAGACGCATTCGCCACGCCGGTCGGTCAGCGCCGTCGATCCTGCTCGGCGGAACAGGGTCGGCAGCCAGCCGGGCAGGTCGCCGCCAACCATATCGCCATCGCGGCTATATTGCGCCCAGCGCGCAACCAGTTGGGCGAGCACAGCCGCCCGGTTCTGGAAGCCGCCCTGCAGTGCATCCTCAAGGTTCAGCAGGCAGAGATAATTTTCGCGGCCCTTGCGGACGACCACCTTCTGCCGCCGTTCCAGCGGGTCGGGGAACAGCCGCTTCGTCTCCTGGTCCAGCTGGCGCTGCAGCGCCTTGGTGTAGGTCGAGATCCACACCCCGCCGCCGGACTGCTGGGCCCAGAGCGAGGCCGGGGCGAGATAGCCGAGCGTCTTGCCGATGCCGGTGCCGGCCTCGGCCAGCACCATGTTGGGACGGCCATCACCTGTTCGCGGATCGAAGGCGCGGGCATTGACGGCGGCATAATGGCGCTGCCCCTCGCGGATCTCCGCGCCGTTGCCCACCAGCGCCGCCAGCCGGCCCAGCGTTTCCTCCTCGCCCAGCACCACGTTGCGCGGCTGCGGACGCGGTGCGGCCTCATCCCATTCGGGCAGGCGGGCGAACAGACCGCGTTCGGGCTTCGCCGGTGCGCGCAGCGCCTCGCCCACGGCAGCCGTCCACGGCCAGCGCAGCCGCCCGAGCGATTGCGCGCTGTTCCAGGCGCCCTTGCGTTCGGCCCATCCCTCGGGCTCCGCCATCCGCGCGAGCAGGGCGCGGGCCGCTTCGAGCAGGAAAGCCGGCGCTCGCGCATCGTCGACCGGCGGCCTCAGGCTCAGCGCGCGGGCGAGCCCGGCAGGGGTCGGGACGGCGAAGCGCGCCGGATGCACGAAGGCGAACAGCTCCAGCAGATCGAGGCCGGAAAACTCGGCGATGCCCAGCCGGGTTGCCGTAACCGCGGCGTTGAGCACGATCATCGGCGTCTCGGCTGCGCGTGCCGCCGCCTCTCCCCGCCCGATCCCGCGCACGTCGCCATCCGGAGAGGCGATCCAGATGCCGCCATGGGTGGCGTAGAGCGCGGGATAGGGCAGGGGAGCGGGCATTCGCGGCGAATGTAGGGGATCGGGAACGATAGGGGAACAGCTGTCACGCCGCCGTCGTACGAAAATGCGGATTTGGCGCAGAAGTGCAACCATCCACTGCGTCGTTCCAGCGAAGGCGGGACCTTTGCGCATCCACGAATATATCGCTGCACGTCGGCCCGGCGGAGGCCTGAGTCTCGAGAGGTAAGGGCGCGCGTGAGTCTCCTGAGATTCCGGCCTCCGCCGGAATGACGATCTGGGGTCGTGCGTACTTATGCAAAGGTCCCGTCTTCGCGGGAATGGCGGAAGTACATGTAGAGCTCACGCCGTCCACTGGCATGACGGTTGTTTTTCTCGCTAACGTCCCGCTACAGGGACCGATCATGTCAGATAGCATCACCCCCGCCCAGTTGCGCGAAGCCGCGCTCGTCTCCAAGGCCTGGCCCTATGAAGAGGCGCGCAAGCTGCTCAAGCGCTACGAGAAGGGCGCGCCGGACAAGGGGCATGTCCTGTTCGAGACCGGCTATGGCCCGTCCGGCCTGCCGCACATCGGCACCTTCAACGAGGTGCTGCGCACCACCATGGTTCGCCATGCCTATGAGGAGCTGTCGGACATACCGACCCGGCTGATCGCGTTCAGCGACGATATGGACGGCCTGCGCAAGGTGCCCGACAATGTCCCGAACCAGGCGATGCTCACCGAATATCTCGGCAAGCCGCTGACCAAGATCCCTGACCCATTCGAAAAATTCGAAAGCTTCGCGCATCACAATAATGCGATGCTGCGGCAGTTTCTCGACCAGTTCGGCTTCGAATACGACTTCCGTTCCTCGACCGAAGCTTATGAGGGCGGCGAGTTCGACGAGGCGCTGAAGGGCATCCTCCGCCATTATGACGCGATCATGGGCGTGATGTTGCCGACCCTGCGCAAGGAGCGGCAGGCTACCTATTCGCCGGTGCTGCCGATCAGCCCGAAGACCGGCATCGTCCTGCAGGTGCCGGTCGAAGTGGTCGATGCCGAGGCTGGGCTGATCCGCTTCACAGATGAGGGCGAGGTGGTCACCCAGTCGATTTTCGGCGGTAAGGCCAAGCTTCAGTGGAAGGTGGACTGGGCGATGCGCTGGGTCGCGCTGGGCGTCGACTATGAGATGTCGGGCAAGGATCTGATCGATTCGGTGACCCAGTCGTCAAAGATCGCGCGCGTGCTCGGCGCGCGGCCGCCCGAGGGTTTCAACTACGAGATGTTTCTCGACGAGAAGGGCGAGAAGATCTCGAAGTCGAAGGGCAACGGCCTGAGCCTCGATCAGTGGCTGACCTATGGGCCGCAGGAGAGCCTGGCGTTCTACGCCTATCGCGAGCCGAAGAAGGCCAAGCAGCTCCACATGGGAGTGATCCCCCGCGCGGTGGATGAGTATTGGCAGTTCCGCGGCAATTATCCTGCCCAGCCGATCGAACAGAAGCTCGGCAATCCGGTCCACCATATCCATAATGGCAGACCGCCCGAGGGTGAACTGCCGGTGACGTTCGGATTGCTGCTCAACCTGGTCGGAGTGATGGGGGATGCGTCGAAGGAGCAGGTCTGGGGCTATCTTGCCAATTACGTCCCCGATGCGGATGCGGCGCGATATCCGGAACTGGATCGGCTGATCGGCCATGCACTCGCCTATAATCGCGATTTCGTTGCGCCGACGCTGAAGCGCCGCAAACCCCAAGACAACGAGGCCGCGGCGCTGCGCGCGCTCGATGCGAAGCTCGCCGGCATGCCGGCCGCCGCATCCGCCGAGGATATCCAGAACGAGGTCTATGCGATCGGCAAGGACGAAGCCTATGGCTTTGCGTCACTGCGCGACTGGTTCAAGGCGCTCTACGAAACCCTCCTGGGCGCCGAGCAGGGCCCCCGCATGGGCAGCTTCATAGCGCTATATGGCATCGCCAACAGCCGCAAGCTGATCGCCGAAGCCCTAGCCTAGAGCGGTATGGACCGGTTGCACCGGATCGGCCGCTTCATGCCTATTGTCTACCGCGATTTCCGAGTCGTCAGAGGATTCGATCTGACTTTTTGTTGTACGTGGAAACCCTTAGCCTTGGCTAAGCGTTTCGCGTCCGGTCCATCCCCTTTCGGACTGGCATAGCGCGGCAACGCGCATGTCGACCGCGCCGTTGCGTATCATGCGGCGCGGTCACAGGGGATGGGCTCCCTCCCTCCCCTTGTTGTCATGCCGAACTTGTTTCAGCATCCACGCCTCCACACTGGAAGCTTCTCGAGCGGAAGAGTGGATCCTGAAACAGGTTCAGGATGACGTATCGGGTTTGATCGCACCCGCTACCGCGTCGCCTTCATCCAGGCGTCGATCTTCGCCTCGAGGACCGTCATCGGCAGCGCGCCGCTGTCGAGCACCTGTGCATGGAAGGCGCGCGGATCGAACCTTGCGCCGAGCGCCTTTTGCGCCAGCGCCTTTTCCTTGAGGATCGTCAGAGCGCCGATCTTGTACGCGAGTGCCTGGCCGGGAATGGCGATGTAGCGCTCGACCTCGGCTGTTGCGTCGCTCTTCCCGATGTTCGAGTGGCTGAGCATATAATCGATCGCCTGGTCGCGCGTCCAACCCTTGGCGTGGATGCCGGTGTCGACCACCAGCCGCATCGCCCGCAACATCTCGTCGGACAGGCCGCCAAATCGCTGATAGGGATCGGTTTCCATGCCGAGCTCCTTCCACAGCGTCTCGGCATAGAGCGCCCAACCCTCGACGAAGGCGGTGTTGCCGCCGAAACGCATGAACGCCGGGAGCGCCTCATTCTCCTGCGCCAGGCTGATCTGGAAATGATGCCCCGGCACCGCCTCGTGGAGATAGAGCGTCTCCATGCCCGGCGTGGTGCGCGATTTCAGGTCATAGGTGTTGTAGTAGAAGGTGCCGGGCCGCGATCCATCGGGCGTGCCCTGCTGGTAGCTTCCGCCGGCCTCAGTCTTCTCGCGATAGGGTTCGACCGCCTTGATTTCGAGCGGGGTCTTGGGAATCAGCGAGAACTGCTCGCGGACGCGCTCGTCGACCCGCTTGCCGATCCGGAAATATTCGTCGCGCAGCCATGCCGCGCTGACCGGCTGGAATTTGGGATCGTCGCGAAGATAGACGAAGAACTCGGCGAGGCTCCCCTTGTAGCCGACCCGAGTCTTGATCGTCTCCATCTCGCTGGTGATTCGCGCCACCTCCTTCAGGCCCAGCTGGTGGATCTCTTCGGCGTTCAGCGGCAGCGTCGTATTGGCCTCGATCATATAGGCGTAGAGTTTGTCGCCGCCCTTCATTCCCGAGAGCCCGACGCTGTCGCGCGCCACCGGCAGATATTCGTTCTTCAGGAAATCGCGGAAGCGGATGTAGGCGGGTCGGATGCCGTCGCGTATGACGGCGGCGGTCTCCGCCCGGAGACGAGCCTGATCGGCGGGCGATATTCCGTCCGGAAATTTGTCGACCGGCCCGTAGAAGGTCGAGCCTTCGACGCCTTGCGCGATCTGCAGGTTGAGCTGGTCGATCATGTTCTTGACCACCAGCTTCGGTTCGACGACGCCCGATTTGATTCCTTCGCGGAAGCGCGTGATCCACAGATCGATCTTCGCGACATAGGCGCGGTGCCGCTTCAGGTTGTTCTCATAGTCCGTCACCGTCTTGAACGGCGCGGCGCCTTCGCCCGAAGCGAAGCCTGGATAGGAAGTGTGGAAGCCGGAGAAATGGTCGACCGGCTGCACGGCGGTGACCGCCAGCAGTTCGGGCGCAAGCCCTCTCAAGCCGAGCCTGGTCTGCCATTCGAACACGTCATAGGCGATCTGTTTGGTCGGAGTCAGGCGCTTGCGGTCGATCCGCCTGAGCGCGGCAAGCTCGGCCTCCCCGGCGAGGCGCTCGGCCTCAAAATAAGCATCGGTGCCGAAATCGCCGAGGCGATCGGCATAGCGCAGATCGCCGCGATAGATGGCGCTCAGCGGATTGCGCTGAAGCGACGCTTCGTCGCTGTCGTGGAACAGCTTGATCAGGGCGGCTTCCTCGGCGGATGCTGTCTGGATCATCGGTTGCGCGGAGGGCGCTGCCAAGGCGGGTGCGGACATCGCGGCAAGGGCCGTCGCGGCGATGAGAATCGGTCTGATCGGCATGGGGAGGAAGGCATCCTGAATTGGGCGGGTCCCTGTGCTATTCTCCCAATACAGCGCAGGCAAGAAGCCCGGGCGTTTCCACCCGGGCTATCTGTGGCGGCTCTTACCAGAAGAAGCCGTTGTGGACTTCCAGGACGCGGCCGGTGCGGACGTTCACCAGGACCACATCGTTGCCGTAGCGAACCCAGCGATTATAGCCGCTGGTGCGCGGGAGGCGATAGCGCCACGGGTCCGAGATCACGTAGCGCGAGCTATAGTAATGCGGCTGGAAACGATATCCGGCGGCGACTGGACGATAGGCATAGCCGCGGGGGCCGACATAGGCCGGACGGCGATAGGCTTCGCGATGGGTGCGGCGATAGTCGCGCCAGTCCTCGCGTGCTTCGCGACGGGCGTCACGCAGATCTTCCCGAGCCTCGCGCACATCGCGCCGGTCGCCATATCGCTGCGCCTCGCGCAGATCCTGGCGCTGCTCGCGCACCTCGCGCTGGCTTTGGCGTGCCTCGCCCATCGACTGAGCCTGGGACATCGAGGGAATCGCCACCGCTGCCATCAAGGCCAATATCACCGGTTTACGCATCGGATCTCTCCTTCACTTCCGAAACTGTGTCGCGGTGGTCCAACAGG
Source organism: Rhizorhabdus argentea (assembly GCF_037861105.1). Classification (NCBI taxonomy): domain Bacteria; kingdom Pseudomonadati; phylum Pseudomonadota; class Alphaproteobacteria; order Sphingomonadales; family Rhizorhabdaceae; genus Rhizorhabdus; species Rhizorhabdus argentea. Next base: position 67,648 of record NZ_JBANFK010000005.1, on the reverse strand, counting down.
TCCGTGCCGCGACAGGCTCCGGTGTCGCACGGCAGGCCTGAACCGGGGGGGAATGCGATCGTCAGCGAAATGAAAGGATGCGGTGTGATCCGTACCACTCGCGAGATTCGGCTCGCCAAAACCGAAAGGCCCGGCGGCATCGCTGCCGCCGGGCCTCCTCGGCCACTCTCCTTGCCGAACCCTCTAGAGGAAGAAGGAGTAGATGATGTCGACGATCTCGCCGGTTCGGATGTCGACCAGCGCGACATCGTCGAAGTAGCGCACCCAGCGATAGTCGCCATAAGCCGGGGGCAGGCGATAGTAGAAGGGATCGTCGATCCAGTAGCTCGAGCTGTAGACCCAGGGATCGAAGCGATAGCCGGGCGACCAGCGCCGATAGCTGTAGCCATAGCGCCCTTGATAGCGCGGCATCCGATAGATGTTGCGGTTGTGGTTGCGATAGTCCTGCCAGCCATAGCGCCGGTCGTTGCGCCAATCGCGGCTCCAGTCGCGATCGTTGCGGCCATTCCAGTCACGCCGGTCAGTGCTCCAGCGGCGGTTGCCGTCGTCGCGGCCGTCGCGATTCCAATCGCCGGTGCGAACGCCGTCCCGACCATCGCGATTCCAGTTGTGGTCGTCCCGCCGGCCATCGCGGTTCCAGTCGCGATTGTCGCGGTTGCCGTCGCGGTTCCAGTCGCGGTGCTCGACGCTGCGGCGATCGACCTGATTGCCTTGTACTGCCTCATTGTTGCGCGCCATCGCCTCGCGGCGCTGCTGCCACATCCGGGCACCGTCAGCGCTGCGCTCACGCACCCCGCTGTCGATGCGCGACTCGACCGCCTGCCGCTGAATGACCGGGCGCTCGACCGCCTGCCGCTCCACGGCGCGCGCTTCCGAGCGCTGCTGGAAAACTTCGCGACGCGACTCGCCGCCGGCCGCCGCCGGCCGATCGCCGCCGCCTCGCTGCCAGCCGCCTTCGCGACCGCCGCGCTGCCACCCGCCGGCTTGCTCGCCGCCGCGATCGCGGCCGCGCTCCTGGGCCTGCGCCGCGATCGGCGTCAGCATCGCCGCGCCCAGCAACAAGCCGATCATGGTCCTCGAAAGGTTACGCATCGGAATACTCTCCACATGGGCGGCCAGGTGCCGGCCTTTTCGTGCTGATACGCCTTGTCGACTGAGTCCCCGCTGAACCCGATCGTCAGCAACCAGAAAGAATCGGCGAACTCAGCCGCCACCCTTCGCATCGAGCGCAGGAATCGCACGAGCGGCGTCGGCGGGATCGATGCCGGGCGGCGGTGCTGCCGCTATCGTCTCGCTGCCGGCGAGCACACGGCCGGCGCGGCGCACGGCACGGCGAATGCGCGGATAGGTGCCGCAGCGGCACAGGTTCGTCATCGCCCCGTCGATCTCGGCATCTGTCGGACCATGATTCTTGTCCAGCAGTGCGGCGGCCGCCATGATCATGCCGGACTGACAATATCCGCATTGCGGCAGGTTTTCCGCCACCCAGGCCTGTTGCACGGCATGGCTGCGATCGAGCGACAGCGCCTCGATGGTGGTGACGAAGCTACCCTCGATCGAGCCGATCGGTACCTGACAGGAGCGCACCGCCTGCCCGTCGATATGCACGGTGCAAGCACCGCAAAGCCCAGCGCCGCAGCCATATCTGGTGCCGGTCAGGTTCGATGCATCGCGCAAGGCCCAAAGCAGCGGAGTCGCAGGGTCCATCTTATAGTGGATCGGCTGGCCGTTGACGGTGAATCTTGTCATACCCCGTCATAGCGGGAAGCTGGCGGCCACACAGCGCAAAAAAGCGTGGCGAGGCTTGAAGAATCAAAGGGCCACTGGTAGGGGCGGCGCTTCACGGCGCGGAATGGCTTTCGCGGCGACACGCTGTTTTGCGTTGAAGCTGGAGACACCGTCGGATCGGCGGCGTGGATGGTTCGCTCCGCAAATGATTGGAGAATTGGGTTTTTTATGCAGATCATCGTTCGCGATAATAATGTCGACCAGGCGCTGCGCGCACTCAAGAAGAAGCTGCAGCGCGAGGGTGTTTATCGCGAAATGAAGCTGCGCCGCCATTATGAGAAGCCGTCGGAAAAGCGTGCGCGCGAACGTGCCGCCGCCATCCGCCGCGCCCGCAAGCTCGAGCGCAAGCGCATGGAACGCGACGGCGTCCGGTAAGATAATGGCGTAACCGGCGCCCGAATCCATCGGGCGGCGGCAGTTCATAATTGCTAGAGAGAGCGAGCCGCCTATGTCGGAAGTGACCGCCGTCCCCCTTCGTCCGATCACGAAGGGTTCGCTCGTCAAGCTGTGGGTCGGCGTAGCGGTAGTGATCGCCATCGCCATGTTTGCAGCCTATGCCGGCACAGCGAAGCAGGTCGCGATGGCGATGTCGCCGAACGAGTTCCTCGCGTCCAACGGCAAGAAGAGCGGCGTCGTGACGCTCCCCTCGGGCCTCCAGTACGAAATCCTCCAAGAAGGCAGCGGTCCCAAGCCGGGCCCCAGCGATGTCGTTCTCGTCGATTACGAGGGCAAGCTGGCGAATGGCGAGGTGTTCGACTCGAGCGCCCGCCATGGTGGTCCGCAGCCACTGCCGCTGCAGGGCATGATCCCCGGCTGGACCGAGGGGCTGCAGTTGATGAACACCGGTTCCAAATATCGCTTCTGGATGCCGCCGGCGCTCGGTTTCGGCGAGACGGGTGCGCCGCCGAAGATTCCGGGCAACGCGCTGGTCAGCTTCGACGTGACGCTGAACGCGATCATGCCGCCACAGGCTCTGGGAATGGGCGGGATGCCGCCGGGCCATGGCGGGATGTAACCCGCCAGGCTGCTGGACAAGATAAGAGAGGACGGGGCCGCAGCGATGCGGCCCCATTCTTTTGGGCGGGTGGCTGTCGCGTGAGTGATCCCCTCAGTGGAAGGCGCCGAACAACACTCCGTCATTCCGCGAATCAACGGAAACGCATCGCTCTGGGTTCAGTGTTCCGTCGTCCATGGATCCCCGCTTTCGCGAGGATGACGGCTATAGCCGGAGAGATGGTGAGCGAGCGAGTTCGCTCGAAAGCGGAACGGCAGCTCACCTTCCACGCAGGGCCGCTACTCCGCGGTGCGCTTGGCACGCTCCTCCAGAAAAACCTTGATCATCGCCACGATCGGGTCGGCCATGGCGAGTCCGACGATGCCGAACAAGGTGCCGAACAGAAGCTGCGCCGCGAGAATGAGTGCCGGGGCAAGGTCGACCGAGCGGCGCGCGACCCAGGGAACGATGATGTTGCCGTCGATTACCTGGACCGCGACATAGATGATGATCGCCCAGACGCCGGTGTCGACACCCGCGGAGAAGCCGACCAGGATGATCAGGACACCCGAGATGATCGAGCCGATGTTCGGCAGGAAGGCCAGGATGCCGGTCAGCAGGCCGAGCAGCGCCGCCATCGGTACGCCCGCGAGCGAGAGTGCGATGCCGGTGCCGAATCCCTCCACGGCCATGCCGATCAGCCGGCCGAACATCAGCCGGCGCATGGTGTAGCCCATGCGTTCGGAGGTTGCATAGAAGTCGGCGCGGCGGTGGATCGGCAGCAGCCAGGCGAAACCGCGCTCGTACAGCCGGGGCTCGGCGGCGATGAACACGCCCAGAACCAGGATCATCGCCATGCTCGATACCGCGCCGAGCGCGCTGCCGACCCAGGAGGTCAGCCGGTCGAAGGATCCCATCAATTCGCTGGTGATTGCCTGGCCGCCACCGGTCTTGGGCAGCATTCCGCGGGCCTGCGCCCAATCCAGGACGCGGGTAAGCTGCGACTCGACGACCACCCGCAGCGCTTCGAACTGTCCGGCGATCTGCGAGCCGGCGAAATACATCGTCCAGCCGAGGAAGGCGGCGACTCCGACGCAGATGATCAGCAGCCGCCAACCGCGCGGAACCGGCAGGACGCGGCCGAGCAGGCGGGTGCCGCCGTCGAGCATGGTTGCGAAGACGACGGCAGCAAACACCAGCAACAGGGGCTGGACGAGCAGTACGACCAGCGCGATTGCGCAGGCCAGCCCTAGCCACACCGCTGCCTTGTGCAGTTCGTGGACGGTCGTTGCCGAGCGGCTGTCCGACGGGCCGGGCTGCTCTATCTTGCGGCCCGCCATGTGTTCAGCGTTCCTCGCGCTGCGGGTGGAGGCTTGTTCCTGCGCGGCCGCCGCGGAGCGCCGAGAACCAGCTCAGCGGGTTCCACAGCTTGGTCGTGCCGTCGAGCGAGAAGGTGATGAATTCCGCGCGGCCGCCGATATTCTCGAACGGCACCGGCCCGTCGAGCCCGTTGCGATAGGCTGGCACCCGGCTGTCGGCCGACTGGTCGCGATTGTCGCCCATCACGAAAATATGGTCGGCGGGGATGGTGATCGCGGAATAATCGTCGATCTCGGGCATATAGCCCAGATCGATCGTGTCGTAGCTGCGGCCATTGGGCAGCGTCTCGCGGAAGCGGGGCAACGCGCAATAGAGCTTGCCATCGGGCCCGGTCATCCGGAAGCGGGCGACCTCATATTGGTCGCACGGGACATTGGCATCGACCGGGATCATCGCCGGCGCCTCGGGCATGCGCTTGACCGGCACGCCGTTGAGCACGACCACGCCGCCGCGCACTTCGAGTCGGTCGCCGGGCAGGCCGATCACGCGCTTGATGAAATCGGTGTCGGCTTGGGGCGGCTTGAGGATGACGATGTCGCCGCGCTCGGGCAGGCGACCGAACAGCCTTCCGCGCAAGAAGGGCAGCACATGGAAGCTGGGCGACACATAGGACCAGCCGTAGGGATATTTGGTAACCACCAGCCGGTCGCCGGTGATCAGTGTCGGCATCATCGATTCGGACGGAATATAGAAGGGCTTTGCCACGAAGCTGTGGAAGCCGAGTACCGCCAGAATCAGCCAGAAGATACCGCGCGCCTCGGCGAGCCAGTCGGTACCCTGCTTTTTCGGGGCGGCCGGTGTCTCGACCGGGGTGGCGGGCAGGTCGCTCGCATTGTCCATTTTATCACTCGGCTGATCGCTCACGCGATCCTCTCCTTAGAGCGGGCGGGCATATAGAATAACGAACGCCTGCGCCCAGGGGTGATCGTCCGTCATGGTCAAATGTACGTCCACCGCGTGGCCCGGCGGCGTCAGCGCGTCAAGCCTTGCCTTGGCCCCCCCGGTCAAAACCAGGGTCGGGGCACCGCTCGGCAGATTGGCGACACCGATATCCTTCATGAACACGCCAGCCCGGAAGCCGGTACCGACCGCTTTCGAAAAAGCCTCCTTGGCCGCGAATCGCTTGGCGTAGGTGCCGGCGCGGGTCAGCGGGCGCCGCTCGGCGCGCGCATATTCGCGTTCGGTGAACACGCGATCGATGAAACGCTGGCCGAATCGATCGAGTGACTTCTGGATACGCTCGATATTGCAGAGGTCGGAACCGATCCCGACGATCATATTATCCCTCTCATCAAGTGGAAGACGGGATTCACCTCGCCTCGTCCATCAGTGCGCGCATCCGTTTCACGACCGGGCCCAGCCCTTCGAAGATCGCTTCGCCGATCAGGAAATGGCCGATGTTGAGCTCTGCGATCTGCGGGATCGCGGCGACTGGCACGACATTGTCGAAGGTCAGGCCGTGGCCGGCATGCGGCTCGATGCCATTCTTGGCGGCGAGCGCAGCTGCTTCGGTAATGCGGGCCAGTTCGGCGCTGCGCTCCTCGCCTTCAGCATGGGCATAGCGGCCGGTATGGAACTCGACCACCGGAGCCCCGAGCGACAGCGCAGCCTCGATCTGGCGAGGGTCCGGCTCGATGAACAGGCTGACACGGATGCCTGCGTCTCCAAGCCGCGCAATCAGCGGCTTAAGGTGGTTATGCTGGCCCGCCGCGTTGAGCCCGCCCTCGGTCGTCACTTCCTCGCGCCGCTCGGGCACGATGCATGCGGCATGCGGGCGATGCTTCAGCGCGAGCGCCACCATCTCCTCGGTCGCCGCCATCTCCATGTTGATGGGCAGTTGGATTGCGCCGATCAGCCGGCCGATATCCTCATCGATGATGTGGCGGCGATCCTCACGAAGATGCGCGGTTATGCCATCGGCGCCGGCCTCGCTCGCAATCTGCGCGGCGCGGATCGGATCGGGGTAAAGCCCGCCGCGCGCGTTGCGAATGGTCGCGACATGGTCGATATTGACGCCCAGGCGCAGCCGGTTCACGCGGCGACCGTCGCGCGGCTGCCCGGCTTCATCGCGGGGATCGCCGCCAACTCGGGCGGCAGCGCATCGGCGGCATAGGTGGGGACTTCGAGTCGGATCAGCGGATAGAAGGGTACGCCGAGATCGGCGGTCCCGTTTGACCGGTCGACCAGCGACGCGGCGGCGATCACCTTGCCGCCAGCCTCCTCTACCGCCTTGATCGCCTCCCGCGACGACAGGCCGGTCGTGACGACATCCTCCATGAGCAGCACCTTCTGTCCGGGCTCGAGCCGGAAGCCGCGGCGCAGACCGAACACGCCCTCGGGCCGCTCGACGAACATCGCATCGAGTCCGAGCGCGCGGCCCATTTCATGGCCTGCGATGACACCGCCCATCGCCGGGGAGACGACCGCGCCGAGCTGGATCTTGATCTTGTCGGGAATCCTGAAGGCCAACGCCTCGGCGAGCCGCGCCGCCCGCGCCGGGTTCATCAGCACGCGTGCACACTGCAGGTAGCGGGGACTACGCAGCCCGGACGACAGGATGAAGTGCCCCTCCAGCAGCGCCTCCGCAGCCCGGAACTCAGCCAGCACATCGTCGTCCGTCATCATCTGAATCCCGTTTCCCGCTGCCGCTTTGCAGCATAAGGCCCAGATAGAGGTATGAGATAATCGCTTCAACCGCTTGCATTCGGCGCGAAGCGGTGCTTGAGGCACAGCGAAGCCGCGCCTATAAGGCGCTCGATTTCGTAGGGCCCGATAACAGGCAGGCGCGGATTCTAACGCGCTTCACGGGGGTAAGATGAAGACGTTCAAGACAATAATGATGGCGCTCTCGCTGGCTGCCGTGCCATTGGCGGTCCAGGCTCAAGAAGCTGCACCGGCTCCGGCGCCCGCCGCGGCCGCCCCCGCTGCGACGACGGCTCCTGCCGCGCCGGCCTTCGTGCACCGTGCGCCGGAAGCCGATATCGGCCAGCCGATTCCCGGCGGCTACAAGATCCAGCCGCAGGTCACCTCGATCGGCGAAGACGCGCAGTGGTTCCACAACGTTCTGCTGGTCCCGCTGATCACGATCATCTCGGTCTTCGTGCTGCTCCTGCTGGGCTGGGCCTCGTTCCGCTACCGCGCCAAGGCGAACCCGGTTCCGTCGAAGACATCGCACAACACCGTGATCGAGATCATCTGGACGCTCGTCCCAGTGCTGATCCTGCTGGTGATCGCCGTGCCTTCGATCCGGTTGCTCGCGCATCAATATTCGCAGCCCAAGCCCGACCTGACGATCAAGGTGATCGGCAACCAGTGGTACTGGACCTATCAATATCCCGATAATGGCGATTTCGAGCTCGTCTCGAACCTGCTGCCAGACGCCGAGGCCAAGAAGCGCGGCGAGCCGCGCCTGCTCGGGGTCGACGAGCGTGTCGTTGTTCCGGTGAATTCCGTCGTCAAGGTGATCGTCACCTCCAACGACGTGATTCATAGCTGGGCGGTTCCCGCTTTCTGGACGAAGATGGACGCCGTTCCCGGCCGTCTGAACGAAACCTGGTTCAAGGCCGATCGCGAAGGCCTTTATTATGGCCAGTGTTCGGAGCTGTGCGGCGCTCGCCATGGGTTCATGCCGATCGCAGTCGAGGTTGTCTCTAAGGACAAGTTCGCAGAATGGGTCCATTCCAAGGGCGGCAAGATGCCTGGCGAGGCGGCAGCAGCTGCTCCGGCCCCTGCAGCCGCAGAACCCGCAGCCGCGCCGGCGGCCGATGCCGCAGCACCGGGCGCTGCGCCCGCAACGCCAACCACGTCCCAGCCTGCGACTGCGCAGAAGTAAGGCCAGACCGATGACAGATACCACCGCATCTCCGTCGCAATTCCAGGCGCATGAGGAGCACTCCCATCATGACGCCGATCACAAGCCGGCGTTCTTCCAGCGCTGGTTCATGTCGACGAACCACAAGGACATCGGCACGCTCTACCTGATCTTCGCGATCTTCGCGGGCATCGTTGGCGGCGGTATTTCGGGTCTGATGCGCGCGGAACTCGCCCATCCCGGCATCCAGTATCTGCAGACCTGGACGCAGCTGATGGGCGGCGCCGCCGATCTGGATACCGCGCTTCACATGTGGAACGTGCTGATCACCGCGCACGGTCTGATCATGGTGTTCTTCATGGTCATGCCCGCGATCATCGGCGGCTTCGGTAACTGGTTCGTGCCGATCATGATCGGCGCGCCCGACATGGCCTTTCCCCGCATGAACAACATCAGCTTCTGGCTGCTCGTTCCCGCGTTCACGCTACTGCTGGGTTCGTCCTTCTTTTCGGGCGGTACCGGCCACGGTGCGGGAACCGGCTGGACCGTCTATGCGCCGCTGTCGACCAGCGGCTCGGCCGGTCCGTCGGTGGATATGGCGATCCTGTCGCTACACCTCGCGGGCGCTTCGTCGATCCTCGGTGCGATCAACTTCATCACCACCATCTTCAACATGCGCGCGCCGGGCATGACGCTGCACAAGATGCCGCTGTTCGTGTGGTCGGTGCTGGTCACCGCCTTCCTGCTCCTGCTGGCACTGCCGGTGCTCGCCGCAGCGATCACGATGCTGCTGACCGACCGTAACTTCGGCACGACCTTCTACGATGCCTCGGGCGGCGGCGATCCGGTGCTCTATCAGCACCTGTTCTGGTTCTTCGGCCATCCCGAAGTGTACATCATGATCCTGCCGGGCTTCGGCATCATCAGCCAGATCGTCTCGACCTTCTCGCGCAAGCCGGTGTTCGGCTATCTCGGCATGGCTTATGCCATGGTCGCGATCGGGGTGGTCGGCTTCGTCGTGTGGGCGCACCACATGTTCACGACCGGCCTTTCGGTCGACACCAAGATGTACTTCACCGCGGCGACGATGGTGATCGCGGTGCCCACCGGCATCAAGATCTTCTCGTGGATCGCGACGATGTGGGGCGGCTCGATCAGCTTCAAGACCCCCATGCTGTGGGCGATCGGCTTCATCTTCATGTTCACGGTCGGCGGCGTCACTGGCGTCGTGCTCGCCAACGGCGGCGTCGATAACTATATGCACGACACCTATTATGTGGTCGCGCACTTCCACTATGTGCTTTCGCTTGGCGCGGTGTTCTCGCTGTTCGCTGCCTTCTACTACTGGTTCGGCAAGATGTCCGGCCGGATGTACAACGAGTTCCTGGGCCAGGTTCACTTCTGGCTGTTCTTCGTCGGCGTGAACGTCCTGTTCTTCCCGATGCATTTCCTGGGCCTCGACGGCATGCCGCGCCGCATCCCGGATTATCCGGATGCGTTCGCCAAGTGGAACGCGCTGGCAAGCCATGGCTACGAGATCATGGCCTTCAGCATGATCTTCTTCTTCATCAACATCTTCTGGTCGATGTTCGCGGGCAAGAAGGCGGAAGGGAACTATTGGGGCGAAGGCGCGACCACGCTCGAATGGACGCTGTCGAGCCCGCCGCCGTACCACCAGTTCGAACAGCTGCCGCATATCGGCGACGACCATCGCCATTGATCGGCTGCTGAACTGAAAGATGGACCGTCGCTTCGACATGATCGTTCAAGCGGCGGTTTCATCGGGATCAAATACCATGGCGAGTAAAGCTTATCCTGTTGCAACGGCGGCCACCGCCGATTGGCGCGACTTCCTCGCGCTGACCAAGCCGCGCGTGCTGTCGCTGGTGGTGTTCACCGGATTGTGCGGTCTGCTCGCAGCACCCGAGGCGATCAATCCGGTGCTCGGCTTCACCGCCATTCTTTGCATCGCGCTTGGCGCAGGCGCCGCTGGCGCGCTCAATCAATGGTATGAAGCCGATCTCGATGCGATGATGAAGCGCACCGCGGATCGCCCGCTGCCAGCCGGCCGGATGGACCGGCAGACGGCGCTCCACTTCGGCGTGGGGCTCGGCGCTTTCTCGGTGATCCTCATGGGCCTGGCGGTGAACCTGCTGTCCGCCGCGATCCTGGCCGTCTCGATCCTGTTCTACGTGCTTGTCTATACGGTGTGGCTCAAGCGCCGGACGCCGCAGAATATCGTCGTCGGCGGCGCGGCCGGCGCCTTTCCGGCGCTGATCGGCTGGGCCGCGGCGACCGGGCGGGTCGAAACGCTGCCGGTGCTGTTGTTCGCGCTCGTCTTCCTCTGGACGCCGCCGCATTTCTGGGCGCTCGCGCTGTTCATTAATTCGGATTATGCGCGTGCCGGCGTGCCGATGCTGCCGGCAGTTGCCGGCCAGCGCGCCACACGCATCCAGATCATGCTCTACACCGTGCCGATGGCGGTCGCCGCTGTCGCGCCCTGGGCGATGGGGCTGACCGGTGCGATCTACGGCATCGGCGCAAGCCTGTTGTCGGGACTGTTCCTGCTGCTGGCGCTGCGCGTCGGCTTCAGCCGCGAAACCGAGCAGGCGAAGATGAAGCCGGAACGGCATCTGTTCGCCTTCTCGATCCTTTATCTGTTCATGACCTTCGGTTTGATCGTCGCCGACAAGGTGCTGGCATGACCCCCTACACGCCCGAGGAACAGGCCGAGATCCGCCGCCGGCAAAAGTCGCGCGCCGTCGTTACCGCACTGATCCTGGGCGGGTTCGTCGTGCTGTTCTACGCCATTTCCGTCGCGAAGATGCTGTGAGCCTCGCTATCCTCCCCCACGATCGCAACGCGCGGGTCGGCATAGTCGCGCTGCTGGTCGCGCTCGCGATGCTGGCGCTTGGCTACGCAGCTGTGCCGCTATACCGGATGTTCTGCCAGGCCACCGGCTTTGGCGGCACGACCCAGCGCAGCGAAACCGGCGTGGCGCCCGGCGCCGTCGTCGGCAAGATCATCAATGTGCGCTTTGATGCCAATGTCTCGCCATCGCTGCCTTGGCGGTTCGCACCGGAAAAAAATGTCGCGCGCGTGGCGATCGGCGCCAGGCAGATGGCCTTCTTCAACGCCACCAATCTTTCCGATCATGCGATCACCGGGACCGCGGCGTTCAACGTCACGCCCGAGCTGGCCGGCGCCTATTTCACCAAGATCCAGTGCTTCTGCTTCACCAGCCAGACGCTGAAGCCGGGCGAGACGGTGCGCATGCCCGTGATCTACTATGTCGACCCCGCGATCCTGAAGGATAAGGAAGCGGGCAAGTTCAACGAAATCACTCTGTCCTACACCTTCTTCCCCGACAAATCCGCTGTGGATTCCGAACGGGCGGGCGGTTAAGGGACGATCCATCAGACCATCAGGGGCACGGAAAATGGCCGGAGCGAAGAGCCACGATTATCACATCCTACCGCCGAGCATCTGGCCGCTGATCGGGGCCTTCTCGGCACTGACAATGGCCGCCGGCGGCATCATGTGGATGCACAAGGCTGCCTTTGGCGGCTATGTTTTCTTCGCGGGCCTGCTCGGCGTGCTGTTCACCATGTTCAGCTGGTGGTCGGACGTCATCAAGGAGGCGCATGCCGGCGATCACACGCCGGTCGTCCAGCTTCACCTGCGCTATGGCATGATCCTGTTCATCGCTTCCGAAGTGATGTTCTTCGTCGGCTGGTTCTGGGCGTGGTTCGATTTCTCGCTGTTCCCGCAGCCGCTGCAGGTCATAGATGGCGTCGTTTCGCTGATCGAGGGTCCCAACAGCGTCACCCATGCCGCGGGTGTCTGGCCGCCCAAGGGCATCGAGGTTATCGACGCCTTCCATTTTCCGCTGCTCAACACGCTGATCCTGCTGTGCTCCGGCACCACGGTGACCTGGGCGCATCATGCGCTGATCCATGGCGATCGCGACGGCCTGAAGAAGGGCCTGTGGCTCACGATCATCCTGGGCATGCTGTTCACGTCCATTCAGGCCTATGAATATGCCCATGCGCCGTTCGGCTTCAAAGGGCTGAACTATTCGGCGGCCTTCTTCATGGCGACCGGCTTCCACGGCTTCCACGTGCTGATCGGCACGATCTTTCTGATCGTCTGCCAGATCCGCGCCTATAAGGGCGACTTCACCCCGAAGCAGCATTTCGGCTTCGAGGCGGCTGCGTGGTATTGGCACTTCGTCGACGTCGTGTGGCTGTTCCTGTTCGTCGTCGTCTATGTGTGGGGCGGCTGGGGCGCGCCGGTCCACGGCTAAGCCTAGCAGCACTGAAAAATGGGGGCGCAGCGGCAGGACGGACCTGCCGCTGCGCCTTTTCTTTTGAGGACCAGGGAGCGCTTATGGCCGAAGATCCGATGCCGGCAGGGGCGCAACAACCGACCCCTCAAGCGGCGGCGATTCGCGGCCTCTGTCCCCGCTGCGGCGCTCCGGGCCTTTTCGCCAGCTTCCTTCGCTTCGCCGATCGCTGCCGGGCGTGCGGGCTGGACTATGGCGCATTCAACGTCGGCGATGGCGCCGCGGCGTTCCTGATCATGATCGTCGGCGGGATTGTCAGCCTGCTGGCCATTCTCGTCGAGCTCCGGTGGTCACCGCCTTTGTGGGTTCACCTGGCGCTGTGGCTGCCCCTGACAATTGCGCTTACCGTGGCGCTGCTGCGAATCGCCAAGGCCCTGCTGCTCGCGCTGGAATACAGGAATGCGGCCGCTGAGGGGCGGATACGGAAGACCAATTGATGCGCCGCCTGCCGATATTGCCCACTCTGGTTGTCGCCGCCGCCGTCGCCGCGATGATCGCGCTCGGTTTCTGGCAGATCCGCCGCGCCCATTGGAAGGATGCGCTGCTAGCCAGCTATACGCGGGGAGCAAAGGCGCCGGAACTCTACGGCTTGCCCACGGATGTTCCCGCCGACCAGCTGGCGTTCCGCCGCGCGCACGTGGTCTGCCGAATCGCAACGGGCCCCATTCAACTCGGTGGCGTCGATCACAGCGGCCGCACCGGCTTTCGCAACATCGTGGGCTGCACGCTGATCGACGGGCGGACCATCATGGCGGATCTCGGCTGGAGCGCGATCGGCGTCAAACCGGCGCTACCGGCAATCGGCCAGCGGATCGAGGCGAGCGGGCAACTCATCCCGGACGACGTGCTGGCGCGCCGCGTGGTCGGAACTGTGCAGCATGCGATGCCGTTGCTGCTGGTGCTGGAGGCCGCGGCGCCTGGGCTGTCACCGAGCATTCCGCCATCGATCGACATGATTCCCAACAACCATCGCAGCTACGCGGTGCAATGGTTCCTGTTCGCCGCGGTGGCGCTGGCGATTTACCTGCTCGCCCTGCGCAAGCGGAACCGGGCGCTGCGCTGAAGGAAAGCGGCAAGGACTGGCGCACATTGCCGGAGCAAGGCTTCCAGTGCTCCGGCAATGCCCAGCAGCGCGGCATCGCCGCCGATGCCGGCATCAATCGTTGGGAGGGGCTCGGAGATTGGCCGATGTCCGATCGGTCCACGAACGGTCGGTCGCTGGCAAGGAGCCGCGCCGCTACTCCGACAAGGCGATAATGCGCGTCGCGATGGCTGCTGCTGCTGCGCGATTCTCCACGCCGAGCTTGATGAATATCTGTTCGAGATGCTTGTTCACGGTCCGCGCGCTGATGTTCATGATCTCGCTCGCGTCGCGGTTCGACTTCCCCTGGGCAATCCAGAACAGAACGTCGCTTTCGCGCGGGGTGAGGGACAGGGCGCGCTGGAGCGCGGCGGCTTCCGCTCCTTCGCGCAATTCGATCAGGCGGAAGAGGTGGTCGCTGCCCAGTCCGCGCCCCAGATGGCTGATCTCGATCTGCCGGGCTCCGATTGCAATTCGTGTGACGGTGCGCTCCGCCTTGTCGGGGGTCGCCTCCATTGCCCGGATCATGCGGGCGATCTGGCCCGCCACCACCGTCCTTCCCATAGTGCCCAGTTCGTCGAGGAGCGCGGCCGCGAGTGCTGTTGTCCAGCGGGTCGCGCCGAGCGTATCGGTCGCGACGAGCCGGCGTCCGGTGACGTCCAGCGCCACCTGCGCGCTGCGCATCATCCGGGCGTTGGCCAGATGGACATGGATACGCGCCACCAGTTCGTCGAGCATGATCGGCTTGGTGACATAGTCGACCCCTCCCGCGTGCAGTCCATCCACCACATGGCCCGAGTCGCTCAGCCCGGTCATGAAGATCACCGGGACGGGATGGAGCCGTGGATCGGCCTTGATGCGACGGCAGGTTTCGAACCCGTCGGGCGGCGGCATCACCGCGTCGAGCAAGATCAGATCGGGAGTCATGTCCGCCAACAGCGCCAGCGCGCTTTCGCCATCATGCGCGAAGATCAGCATGAAACCCGCCGCCGACAGGGTGCGATTGAGCAGTTCACGCGCCTGGGCGTCGTCGTCGACTACCAGGACGACAGTGACGTCGCCGCCGGTCACGCCCCGCCTCCATGAGTCCATTCGACGCTGAGCAGCGTACCGATCCGCTCGATCAGCGCGTCGAACTCAATGGGCTTGGTCAGGAAGTCGTCATGTGGATCGTCTTCGCGGCGGCTGCGCTGGAAATCGTGAACATTGGCGGAGATCATCAGGATCATCGGATCGTCGCCATGTTCCGCGCGGATCATCCGCGCGGTGTCCCAGCCATCGCGTCCGGGCATTGTGATGTCGAGCATCACGAGGTCTGGCAGCTCGGCGCGACACATGGCGAGGCACGCATCGGCATTGTCGGCGAAGGCGAGGTCGAAGCTCAGCGGGGCGAGAACGTTTCCGATCATTGCGAGGTGCGCCGGATCGTCATCTGTGACGAGAATGCGGCGGCGCGGTCCCGCATAGCCGGTGATGCTGCTCCCGGCGGGCGCGGCCGTGCCCGACGGCGGCGCATCGGAGAGAAACATCCGCACTTTGAAAGTGCTGCCCGCACCGGGCCGGCTGTCCACCGACAGCTCTGCGCCCATGATCTCCGTCAGCAGCCGGGTGATGGTGAGCCCAAGGCCGATACCCGGTGCCGCGCCGGTGTTGCCGACCCGCTCGAACGGCTCGAAGATCCGCTGCAGATCGGCCTCGGCAATGCCTACGCCGCTATCGCTCACCTCGAACTCGGCGACCGGATCGCGCCAGCGGACGACCAGCGATGCCGAACCCGACGGCGTATATTTGATCGCGTTCGAGATCAGGTTGATCAGGATCTGCCGCAGCCGCTTCTCGTCGGTGAAGACATGGCCGGGGAGACGAGGGGATCGTTCATATTCGAAAGCCAGTCCCTTGGCCGCCGCCTGGAGCCTGAACATGTCGACGATCTGATCGAGCAGTTCGGGCAGCGCCACGCGGTTGCGTTCGATGCGCAGCAAGCCATTTTCGATCCGGGAGATGTCGAGCAGCCCGTCGACGAGGTTGACGAGGTGGCTGGCGCTGCGGCGGATTACCCGCACGGCATCGCCGACATGCTCGGTCGGATTGCGCTCGATGAGCTGGGCATAGCCTGAGATGATGTTAAGCGGCGAGCGTATCTCATGGCTGACGCCGACGATGTAGCGGCTCTTGGCGAGATTGGCGGCCTCCGCCACCTCCTTGGCGCGCTGGAGTTGGGCGTCGGTCTGCCGGTGTGCCTCGATCTCCTCGATCAGCATCACAGTCTGGCGATCACTCTCTTCCTCGGCCGCGCGCTGATTCTCTCCGGCGAGCACGAAATACCAGGCGATGAAGGCCGTCAGGACGAGCAGGCAGGCGAAGACGACCTGCATCACCGACCGAAGAACGCCGAGATCGATCCCGCTGTGCGCCTGTTGCAAGTAGATCAGCGTGAGCACGATGCCGATAGCGGCCGCGATCGCGGTGTAGAGCAGCGCGAACCGGACAAGCCGGCCGTGCGCCGCGTCGAGCAGCCAGCCCGGGAGGAAACGGCCGAGCACCGCCGAACTCTGGTCGGCCACCCGCGCTTCGACTTTGCAGGCATCGTGGCAGCGCGCCTCGAGCGTGCAGCACAGCGAGCAGATCGCCCCCTCATAGACCGGACAATGCGCCATGTCGGGGGGCTCGAACGCCGTTTCGCAGACCGAGCAGCGCACCTCGCTCTGCCCCTCGAACGGTTCGGCGGCGCGGGCGATATAATAGCGGCCACCGGTTGCCCAGGCGATCAGCGGCGCGGTGGCGAACGAGGTCGCCAGGCCGATCACCGGCGAATAGATGCCCGCCAGATGCCCGAACAGGCCCATGAAGCTGAGCGTCGAGACGACCAGCGACAAGGCCATCGCACCGACGCCTACCGGATTGATGTCGTAGAGATGCGCTCGGCGGAACTCGATGCCTTTCGGGCTGAGCCCCAACGGCTTGCTGATCATCAGGTCCGCAATGACCGCGCCGAACCAGGCGACCGCGAAGTTGCTGTAGAGCGTCAGCACCCGTTCCACCACGGTCTGGATGCCACCCTCCATCAGCATCAGCGCGATCGTCACGTTGAAGATCAGCCAGACGACGCGCCCGGGATGGCGATGGGTCAGCCGTGAGAAGAAGTTGGAGGAGGCGATGGAGCCGGCATAGGCGTTGGTGACGTTGATCTTGATCTGGCAGATCGCGACGAACAGCCCGGTCAGCACGAGCGCGATCACCGGCGCGTGCGACAATTGGCTGAACACCAGATAGTAGAGCAGGGTAGGGTTGGCGGTGTCGGCGTCCGGCACGGCATAGCTCAACGCGACTACGGTCAGGAACGATCCCAGCAGGATCTTGAATCCGCCCATCAAGACCCAGCCTGGCCCAGTCACCAGCAGTGCCGACCACCAGCGCACCACACCCGTAGTCTCGCGCCTTGGCAGAAAGCGGAGATAATCGACCTGCTCGCCGATCTGCGGCAGCAGCGACAGGAACACGGCGAGCGCGAGCCCGGTGCTGACCATGTCCAGCCCGTTCGCCCGTCCCTGATAGCCGGTCCACAGCGAGATCGCGGCCGGCCCCTGCTGGACGACGAACAGCAACGGCGCGAGCTGCAGCAGCAGCCAGACCGGCTGGGTCCAATTCTGCATCCGGCTGATCCGGCGAAAGCCATAGGCTGCGATCGGGATCACGGCGAGCGCGCTGACGATATGCCCGATCGGGAGAGGAAGGCCGAAGCACAGTTTGAGCGCCGCCGACAGGATCGCCGCTTCGATTGCGAAGAGGATGAACGTGAAGGAGGCGTAGACCGCCGAGGTGATCGTCGACCCGAGATAACCGAAGCCGGCGCCCCGCGTCAGCAGGTCCATATCGACGCCGTAGCGCGCGCCATAATAGCAGATCGGCAGGCCGGCGATCACGAAGATGATCCCTGCGATCAACAGCGCTACGCCGGTATTGTCGAAACCATAGCTGAGGGTGACCGTGGCCCCGATCGCTTCACAGGCTAGGAATGCTATGGATCCCAGCGCGCAGTTGGCCACCCACCAGGCCGACCAGCGCCGCGCCTTCTGCGCGGTGAAGCGCAGGGCGTAATCCTCGATCGTGTCGTTGTTGACCCACTGGTTATACTGGCGCCGGGTACGAACGATCCGCTGGCGCCGGATCTGTGCCGGATCTGCCTGCCGGATCGGCGGCGGCGGGGAGAGCCCGATGTTCAGGCCGGCCACATCATTGTTGCGGCAGCCAGGACGGCGACCAGCCCGGTCGTCTGACCGACTCGGCGCTGACCGACCCCGGTCGCCCATCGTGAGAGTGCGAGGCCGAAGCCGTGGAGCATGGCGGTCGAGATCAAGAAGCCCCCCGCAAATTGAGCCTGGCCGGCCCCCGCCGCCATCTCGCTGCCATGCGCGAAACCGTGGCCGATGGCAAATAAGGCGATCACACCAGCCGAGGCGGCAAGCGGCGCACGGACGTCTGCGAAGAGCGCCACGCCCAGCCCGACCAGCGATGCCGTGATCAGCATCTCGGCAATCGGCAATGTGCCGCCGGCGGCGCCATAAGCGAAGCCTGTGAGCATGAACGCCATGAACGCGGTGGGGCAAACCCACCAGCGCTGCGGAAAGGCTATTCCGGCCCAAAGCCCGACCATCAGCATCGTCAGCAAATGATCGAGGCCGGTGAACGGATGGAGCAGCCCGGCTGCGAAGCTCGATTGGGCGCCATGACCTGCATGAGCGAGGGCGGGGCTGGCGGCCAGCAGGAAAGGCAGCGCGATCCAAGAGAGGCGAGGCGATAAGAGACGATGATTCACGACATATTCTCCTTGCGGGCGCGAAGACCGCCGGTCGCCGTAACGAAGCCGGCGATCTCGGCGACGCCCTGACCGGCGCGGACATTGGCGAACACGAACGGCCGCTCGCCGCGCATCTTCTTCGCGTCGCGGTCCATCACCTCGAGGCTGGCTCCGACGAACGGCGCGAGATCGATCTTGTTGATGACGAGCAGGTCCGAACGGGTGATCCCGGGGCCGCCCTTGCGCGGGATCTTGTCGCCAGCCGAGACGTCGATGACATAGATGGTGATGTCGGCGAGTTCGGGGCTGAAGGTCGCCGCCAGATTGTCGCCCCCGCTTTCGATCAGGATAAGGTCGAGCATCGGGAAGGCGCGGTGCAGCTGCCCGACCGCGGCGAGGTTGATCGAAGCGTCCTCGCGGATTGCGGTATGCGGGCAGCCGCCGGTCTCGACGCCCAGGATGCGCTCGGGCGGCAAGGATCCCGCCCGCGTCAGGAACTCGGCATCCTCCCTGGTGTAGATATCGTTGGTGATCGCGGCGATGTCGTAATCGTCACGGAAATATTTGCAGAGCGCGTCCATGAGCGCGGTCTTGCCCGATCCGACTGGGCCGCCAATGCCGACCCGCAGCGGGGAGATGGTTTCGCTCATGTCCGGAACAGCCTCGTATATTGGGTTTCGTGCGCCATGCAGGCGAGATCGGAATAGAGGCTGGCGCTGCCCAGCTGCTCGAACGGATCGCTGTCGTCGACTGCGATCGCCTCGACCACGGCGCTGAAGACGCGCTCGCGGAGGTTTCTAAGTATGCGCTGGCCGTCGGTCTGGCCAAGCGGGATCAGCCGTTGCGCCGCTGACACCAGATTGGCCACGACGCCATGGAGAAAGGCGGTCAGAGCAGCCTCCAGCCCAATGCCCTGCGCGGCGGTTAGGCAGGCTACTGCGATCGGATAGCTCAGCGCGTCGTCGTCGATCGCGTCGAGCATGGCGAGTGCCGGCGCCGAGACTGTCGAGGAGGCAATGCGACGGAACGCAGCGCCCTGCGCAGTCGCCTCGACGCGGCGCTCATGGCTGGTCAACAGTGCAGCGGCGAGTTCGGCAAGTTCGGCGATCCGGTCGATATCGCCCAGCCGCACCGCACGATGGGCATGGACGAACATCACTGCGTCGGCACGGATCGTGCCATGCGCAATCATCGTCTCGATCCATTGTTCGGCCGACAGGCGGTCGATGGCATGGCCCGCCTCGACTGCCCATTCGAGGCCGCTGGAATGGGCAAAGGCGCCGATCGGATAGGATGGCGACATCCAGCTGAGCAGATCGTAGAGCGCATCCTCAGCCATGCGCGTGCCCATGGCCATGATGATGTCCATGGCCGGTCGGCAGCGCGGCATCCTCGGCATAGGCGCCGCCCTCGGGATCGAAAGGCGCCATGATCGCCTCGCAGTGTCCGCCCAGTCCGCGGACCATATCGGCGATGACGTGATCGTGGCGGATGCGCAGACGCGGCGGGGAGATAGTGCCGAGCAGCTGGGTCGGCAGATGCCGGTTGCCGAGATGCCAGGCGATGCGGACCAGCGTCCGCAGCTCATGAGCATGAATCTCGATGAGCGCCTCGGGCGCCGCCTCGATGCGGACGATGCTGCCGTCGTCCAGGGTCAGCCCATCGCCGTCGCGCAGCCGCACGGCGCGGGGCATGTCCAGCAGGACGCTGCTGCCGCCGTTGGTGTTGAACACCATGCGGCGGCGCGAGCGCAGATCATGGTCGAGCCGTAGCACGTCGCTCGCGCCCTCGGCGCTGCCGCTGGTGATACCGACGATCCTGCGCATCGGTCTCTCTCCCATCCTCAATAGAGAAAATAACGCTGCGCGAGCGGCAGTTCGGTCGCCGGCTCGCAGACCAGCAGCTCGCCATCGGCGCGGACTTCATAGGTTTCCGGATCGACGTCGATGTGCGGGAGTGCGTCGTTGAGTTTCATCGCCGCCTTGCCGATGCCGCGCGTGTTGCGCACCGGCAGCACCATCCGGTCGAGCCGCAGCCTATCGGCGATTCCGTCCTCGATCGCTGCCGCTGACACGAAGCTGATGCAGCTCGCGCCGATCGCTCGACCATAGCTGGCGAACATCGGCCGGCTGTGGACGGGCTGCGGCGTCGGGATGCTGGCATTGGCATCGCCCATCATAGCCTGGACGATCATCCCGCCCTTGATGACGAGATCGGGCTTGGTGCCGAAGAAGGCCGGCGTCCAGACGACGATATCCGCAAGCTTGCCGACCTCGACCGATCCAATCTCATGCCCCATGCCCTGCGCGATCGCGGGGTTGATGGTATATTTTGCGACATAGCGGCGCGCGCGCAGATTGTCGTTGTCGCCGCTTTCGCCGGGCAGGCTTCCGCGCTGCTGCTTCATTTTATGCGCGGTCTGCCAGGTGCGGGTGACGACTTCCCCCACCCGGCCCATCGCCTGGCTGTCCGATGAGATGATCGAGAGCGCGCCGAGATCGTGGAGGATATCCTCCGCGGCGATCGTCTCCTTGCGGATCCGGCTTTCCGCGAAGGCCAGGTCCTCGGGAATCGACGGGTCGAGGTGATGGCAGACCATCAGCATGTCGAGATGCTCGTCGATCGTGTTCACCGTGAACGGCCGCGTCGGATTGGTCGAGGAGGGAATAACATTGGCGAAGCCAGCCAGCTTGATGATGTCGGGGGCATGGCCGCCGCCCGCGCCTTCGGTGTGAAAGGCGTGGATGGTGCGTCCCTTGAAGGCAGCGATCGTGTCCTCGACGAAGCCGCTCTCGTTCAGCGTGTCGGTGTGGATCATCACCTGGATGTCCATCAGGTCGGCGACCGACAGGCAGCAGTCGATTGCCGCCGGGGTGGTGCCCCAGTCTTCGTGCAGCTTGAGCGCCGCCGCTCCGGCGCGGATCTGCTCGACGAGTGCGTCGGGCTGGCTGGCATTGCCTTTGCCCGCGAAGGCCAGGTTCACCGGCAGGCCCTCGGCCGCCAGCAGCATCCGTTCGATATGCCAGGGTCCCGGCGTGCAGGTGGTGGCGTTGGTGCCGGTGGCGGGTCCAGTACCGCCGCCGACCATGGTCGTTATGCCGGAGGCGATCGCCTCCTCGATCTGCTGCGGGCAGATGAAGTGGATATGCGCATCTACCCCGCCGGCGGTGACGATCTTGCCCTCGGCGGCGATGATCTCGGTGCCCGGGCCGATGATGATGTCGACGCCCGGCTGGACATCGGGATTGCCTGCTTTTCCGATCGCTGCGATCCGGCCGCCGCGCAGCGCGATGTCGGCTTTGTAGATGCCGCTATGGTCGAGGATCAGCGCGTTGGTGATGACGGTGTCGGCGGCGCCCTGCGCTCGGGTTCGCTGGCTCTGGCCCATGCCGTCGCGGATCACCTTGCCGCCGCCGAACTTGACCTCCTCGCCCAGGATGGTGGCGTCCCGCTCGACCTCAATGATGATCGCGGTATCGCCTAGGCGGACCTTGTCGCCGGTGGTCGGCCCGAACATGTCGGCATAGGCTGCGCGGGAGATGCGATAGGCCATCAGCTTCGGGCCTTCCTGGCATCGTCACCCCAGCGAAGGCTGGGGTCTATGTCTCTTTCCATGCTCGGTGACCATGCGCCGACCCGACGCAGCGCTCTTTGAGGCACGGGCCATCGCGCGGGATGGCAGATATGGATGCCAGCCTGCGCTGGCATGACGGTGGTCGGGTGAAGGAGCAGCCTCATCACTCCAGCGATCCCGTCACCATTGCGCGGAAGCCGATCACTGTGCGTCCTCCGCGAAACGGGATAAGCGACACCTCCCGGCTTTGCCCCGGCTCGAAGCGGACGGCCGTGCCGGATGGTATGTCGAGCCGCTGGCCATGGGCGGCGGCGCGATCGAACAGCAGGGCGGCGTTGGTCTCCTCGAAATGATAATGGCTGCCGACCTGGATCGGACGGTCGCCGCGGTTGGAGACGGTGATCACTGTCACCGGCAGCCCCTCGTTCAGGACATGCTCGCCGTCACCGGTGATGATTTCGCCCGGGATCATGGCGCGTGTCGTATCGGGTGGTGGACGCTGACGAGCTTGGTTCCGTCAGGGAAAGTCGCCTCCACCTGCACATCGTGGATCATCTCCGACACACCCGCCATCACCTGATCGCGGGTGACGACATGCGCGCCCGCCTCCATCAGGTCTGCGACACTGCGCCCGTCGCGCGCGCCCTCGAGCACGAAGTCGGAAATCAGCGCGATCACCTCTGGATGATTGAGCTTCACGCCGCGTTCGAGCCGGCGGCGTGCAACCATCGCAGCCATGGCGAGCAGCAGCTTGTCCTTCTCGCGCGGGGTCAGGTTCATGTCAGCAGTTCCATACGCGCGGCATCGCGCCGCTCTCGCGGAGCGAAGCGAGCGCGAGCAACAGGTCATGCCGAAGGATCGCACCGTCGCCGGCCAGTAGCCGCGCAACCGTCATCCCGTTCCAGCTACTTGCAGCCGCCGTCCCGCGCGCAGCATCGAGGGCCAGCTGCAGCGGCGCGAGCCGGGTGGCCGCGCGCGGCGCCGCCAGGATGATGACAGCCATCGCCCGCGCGCCGGCACCGATCGCCGGACGGCGCATCAGGTCGTCGATCGGGCCGTCGAGCCGCAGCGCGTCGGCATAGACCAGTCGCCCGTCGCGCCAGATCCGCCAGCGATCGACGAGCATGCCGCGTTCGACCACCTCATCCATCGCGGTGCGGCCCAGCACGACCGCTTCAACCCCGAGGAAGTCAGCATCGCCAGCGATACGAACCTGCGTGTCGCGGACCAGCCTGGCCTGGTCGAAGAAGATGCTTTCCTGTGGCAGCCATTCGGCCCGGGCGCCTTGCGCGACATGCAGCCGGGTCTCGATCGTCGCGGGCTCGTCGACCGCGCGGTAGATCTTTTCGGCAGCCTGGGTGGTGACGATCGCGGCGCTGCGCGCGCCCCAGTCGACCCGTTGGATCAGCCGGTCGCCACCGGTCAGTCCGCCGCTGGTATTGAGGATCACCGCGCAGGGTGCCTCGCGTGGCGCGGTGCGCGGCAGGCGGAACTTAAGGCAGCCGCTCTGATAACCGGCGCCGATCCGGGTTGTGCCGTCCTCCGCACGAAAGCCAAGGCGAATTTCGCCGCGACTGCGAACGGCCCTCATCGGCGATTTAGCCGCGATGGCCCCGGCAAAGCTGCTGCTCCGGCTATCTTTTTCGATGACTATGGCGCTGGCCTGATTCACCGGGCTTCCTCGCTGCATTGGCCATCATAGGCTCATAATTCCGGGCGCTGTTCAATCTTCAGCGTTCAAGGAAGGCATGGGGCATTTAACGTATTTACCGCGTAAGGCTCGACATCCGGCCCGTCAGTGTAACCTCCTACGTCAAATGACGCATATCTGGATTTTGTGCACCGCAGCAGTTTTCTATCGGCGAAGGAGCCGCCATCGGTGCGGCTTGCGGACGCGGCAGATCTCAAGCGGAGGACGACATGGGCAAGGGGCTTCAACGGAAGGTGCTGATCGGCGCGCTGCTCGCCAGCGTGGCGATGGTGAGTGGGTGCGGCAAGAAGGACGAGGCGGCGGGCAACGCGGCGGCAGGAGGCGAAGCCGTCAAGGTTGGCGTACTCCACTCGCTGAGCGGCACGATGGCGATCAGCGAAGTGACCGTGAAGAACAGCACCCAGATGGCGATCGACGAAATCAACGCCGCGGGCGGCGTGATGGGCAAGCAGATCGAGGCCGTCACCGAGGACGGCGCATCCGATCCCGCCACCTTCGCCCAGAAGGCGACCAAGCTGATCGACAGCGACGGCGTGGTTACCGTGTTCGGCGGCTGGACCTCGTCGAGCCGCAAGGCGATGCTGCCGGTGTTCGAAAAGACCAAGAACCTGCTGTGGTATCCGGTGCAGTTCGAAGGCAATGAGTGCTCGCCGAACATCATGTATTCGGGCGCGCAGCCCAACCAGCAGATCCTGCCCGCCTATGATTGGGGCAAGGAGAAGGGGTTCAAGAAGTTCTTCCTCGTCGGCTCGGACTATGTGTTCCCGCGCACCGCCAACCTGATCCTGAAGAAGCATATCGACAGCGACGGGCTGACGCTTTCGGGCGAGGAATATCAGCCGATGGGCGGCACCGATTTCTCGGGCGTTGTCGCCAAGATCCGCGCGGCCAAGCCCGACGTGATATATTCGACGCTGAACGGCGACAGCAACGTCGCCTTCTTCAAGCAGATGGCGGCGGCGGGCATGAAGTCCGACGTGCTGCCGGTCATGTCCTTCTCGATCGGTGAGCAGGAAGCGCAGGCGATGGGTCCGGCGCTGGTCGAGGGCAGCTATGCCGGCTGGAATTACTTCCAGACCGTCGACAATGCCGAGAACAAGAAGTTCGTCGATGCCTATAAAGCGAAGTTCGGCGCCGACGCGGTCGTTACCGATCCAATGGTCCATGGCTATATCGACGTCTACATCTGGAAGGCGGCGGTCGAGAAGGCCGGCAGCTTCGATCCGGCCAAGGTCCGCGCGGCGGCGGTGACGCTCGACGCAATCCCGACCCCGCTCGGCACGGTCAAGTTCGCGCCGAACAACAGCCTCGTCCAGACCGGCTATATCGGCCAGGCCGATCCCAAGGGCCAGTTCAAGATCCTGTGGACCTCGAAGGGCATGATCGACCCCGAGCCATACGACAAGCTCGCCTTTCCGGGGAAGGTCTGCACGATCAGCTGAGGCTCCGGCCCGCCACGTCCGAAAGCGTGGCGGGCCAGAGTAGTAGGGCTCCTCTTTCCCTATCCGTGGATTCCCGCGAAAGCGGGAATCCACGGATAGGGAAAGAAAAAGGTTCAATGCACCGCCGTCCATGGATTGCCGCCTTCGCGGGAATGACGGGTGAGGCGGGGTGGACGGACGGTACGAGCGGACCCAGCCAATCAAAGGCCGAACGCATGGACATCAGCTTTCTCATCGGACAGGTCTTCAACGGCTTCAGCGTAGCGTCGATCTACATCCTCGCCGCGCTGGGCCTGGCGCTCAGCTTCGGCCTGATGCGCGTGATCAACATGGCGCATGGCGAGATCCTGATGGTGGGCAGCTATCTCGCCTATCTCACCATACTGTTCGTGCCGGGGCCGCTGGGCATTATCGTCGCGATGTTCGTGGCGCTGATCGGTGCGGGGCTGCTCGGCGGGCTGCTCGAGATCACTCTGGTGTCGAAGCTCAAGGCCCGCCCGCTCGACACATTGCTTGCGACTTGGGGCGTCAGTCTGATCCTGCAGCAGGGGGCGAGGGACCTGTTCGGTGCGACTGGTGTCTCAGTGACCGCGCCGACGTGGCTCGACGGCGCGGTCACACTGGGTTCGCAATCTCTGCCGGTGGCGCGGCTGTTCATCATGCTGGTGGCGATCTGCGTGCTCGGTGGCCTCGCCCTGTTCCTGCGCCTGACCCGAGCCGGCCTGCTGGTCCGCGCGGTCAACCAGGACCGCGCCACCGCCTCGGCGATGGGCGTCAACGTCAAGCAGATCGATGCTTTCATCTTCGGCCTGGGCGCAGGTGTCGCCGGGGTCGGCGGCGTGGTGCTCGCGATGCTTGGGCCGGTCACGCCCAATGTTGGGCAGAGTTATATCGTCACAGCCTTCCTGGTCGTGGTGCTAGGCGGGCTTGGCTCGATCATCGGCACGACGATCGCTGCGGTGATGATCGGACTGTTCATGGCGCTGTCGCAGATATTCGTCGACGTCAGTTTCGCGCAGGTGCTGACGCTGCTCTTCGTCGTCCTCTTCCTCCAGTTCCGGCCGCAGGGTGTGATCGCTATCCGCTCCCGCGCGCTCGACGCAGAATAGGAGCCGATCCATGACCAAGCTCCCGACCAAGACGATCGCCGGCGCCGCTACCCTCGCCTTCGCCCTGATCGCCCCCTGGCTGCTGACCAGCTACGACCTCAACCTGCTCGGCCGCTTCCTCGCTTTGTCGCTGACCGCGATGGGGCTGGTGCTGCTGTGGGGCGAAGGCGGCGTGCTCAGCCTCGGGCAGGGCGTGTTCTTCGGGCTGGGCGGCTACGCGCTGGCGATGCACCTCAAGCTCAACGGATTGGGGAACGGCGAGCTGCCCGATTTCATGATGTGGAGCGGGGTCACGGCGTTGCCCTGGTGGTGGAGCATGTTCCGCAGCGGACCGGTCGCGATCCTCAGCGTCTTCCTTCTCCCCGGGCTGATCGCAGCAGCATTCGGCTGGTTGATGTTCCGGCGGCGGATCGGCGGCGTCTATTTCGCGCTGATCACCCAGGCGCTGGCGCTCGCCTTCGCCACCTTGCTGATCAGCCAGCAGGGCACCACCGGAGGGTTCAACGGACTCACCGATTATCACGAGCTGCTCGGCTTCAACCTCAACGACGACGCCGTGACCACCGGGATCTACTTCATCACATTGTTCCTGGTGGTGGGCAGCTTCTTCGGGCTGCGCTGGCTGCTCGGATCGCGCTTCGGCAAGCTGCTGCGCGCCTCGCGCGACGGATCGAACCGGATGCGCTTCCTCGGCTACGACCCCGCTCCTTACAAGGTCGTCGCCTTCACCATCGCCGCAGTGCTGAGCGGCGCATCGGGCGCGATGTTCACGCTGCATGCCGGCGTGGTGTCACCCGCGCTGGTCGGCGTCGTTCCGTCGATCGAAATGGTGATCTGGGCCGCGATCGGCGGGCGCACCTATCTGATGGGCGGCATCGTCGGGACGCTGTTGGTGAACTTCGCCAAGGACAAGATCTCGACCGCGCTGCCCGAATTGTGGCTCTACGCGCTGGGCCTGCTGTTCATCATCGCGGTGACCGCGCTGCCCAAGGGGATCGTCGGCGAGTTCGATGGCGAGCCGCGCTTCAAGCCGAGTAAGCTTGGCGACATGTTCGCGCGGTGGCGCGCCGGAAAGGCAGTGGCATGACCGAGGCAGTGATGCTCCGCATGGAAAATGTGACGGTCGATTTCGACGGGTTCAAGGCGATCAACGACCTGTCGCTGAGCATAGCTTCGGGCAGCATGACGGTGGTGATCGGCCCCAACGGCGCGGGCAAGTCGACAATGTGCGACACGATCATCGGCCGGGTCCGTCCCACCGCCGGGCGGATACTCTTCCACGGCGAGGCCATCCAGCGCGAGCTCGAGCACAAGATCGTTGGAAAGGGCATATGCCGCAAGTTCCAGACGCCGGGCGTGCTGGTCGGCCTGTCGGTGATCGACAATCTCGCCATTGCCGCGATGGCCGATCGCCGCTGGTGGAAGAGCTTCACCAAAGCCGGCGAGGAGCAGGCGCGCGCGAAGGCTGAGGAGGTGCTTGCCAAGGTCGGGCTGACCGAACGCGCCGAGGCGCTGGCCGGCAACCTGTCGCATGGCGAGAAGCAGTGGCTCGAGATCGGCATGGTCGTGGCCACCGACGCCGAACTGCTGCTGCTCGACGAGCCGACGGCGGGCATGGGCGCGATCGAGAGCACGCAGACCGCCGACATCATCAAGACGCTGGTCGGCAAGCATGCGGTGCTGGTGATCGATCATGACATCGACTTCGTCGCCCAGCTCAACGGCCACGTCATTGTGCTGCACCAGGGGCAACTGCTGCGCGAAGGCACGCTCGACGCGATCCGCGCCGACGAGGAAGTCGCCGCCATCTATCTCGGGAGGGCGAAATGACCGACCTGCTCAACCTACGCAGCGTCAGCGCAGCTTATGGCAAGGGCCAGGTGCTGTGGGACGTGGCCTTGGACATCAAGCCGGGTGAGGCCGCGACGATTCTTGGACGCAACGGCGTCGGCAAGACCACCCTGATGAAGACGATCATGGGCCAGATCCCCGTGGCGGGTGGCTATATCTACATCAACGGCGATGATGTGACGGGCATGGGCGCACATGAGCGCTCGCGGGCCGGGATCGGCTTCGTGCCGCAGGGCCGGCATGTCTTCCCGCATCTCACCGTCACTGAGAATCTCGAGGTCGGTCTGTCGGCGCTCGCGCGGAAGGGCTTCAAGGGCCCCAAAAAGATTCCCGACATGGTTTTTGACCTGTTTCCCAAACTGACGGAGATCGCGAACCGCAAGGCTGGCGTCCTTTCGGGGGGAGAGCAGCAGCAGCTGGCGATTGGACGGGCCCTGGCAGGCCAGCCTTCGTTACTGCTACTCGACGAACCAACCGAGGGCATCCAGCCCAATATCGTGCAGCATATCGAGGACGCGCTGTTGCGCGTGCGCACCGAACTGGGCGTCGCGATCATGATCGTCGAGCAGAATCTCGACTTCGCCTGGTCCTTCGCCGACCGCTACTTCGTCATGCAGCGCGGCCGGATGGTGAAGGAAGGGAAGACGGCGGAGGACAGTGCGGCGGATGTGGCGCATCTGGTCCATGTGTAAGGGGCAAGCGACAGTCGCGGACCGTAGCCGGCCTGCGATGCCCGCACCCCACTATCGGAGCGCGCCTACTTCCGTGAAGGACTGGGCCCGCAACGGGGGGAAAACTACCTCGAGCGGCTTGGTGTCGGGCAACACATAAACATATCCGCCTTCCTTCTGGAAAAGTGGGCGCACATCCTTGCTGTAGAAAGCCATCGGTACGTTGATGCACCCAAATGTTATGCGGTTGTCATCTATGGTCGGAGACAGCATCCGCTGGCGACGTCGTTCCTTCTTGCTGGCCTTCTTCGGGATGGGGTGGAGCGCAACGGACATGGCATAATCGACCCAGAGCACCTTTTGCCGTCCAGCGGCCCGTCCGAATTTGGCGAGGAACCGCCCCGCAGGCGTCGTTTTCTCCGCGGGCCCGATCTCAGCAAGATTCTTGCTGCCGATGCCGGGGGTGGCATCATCCCCCACTGCAACGCCGATCAATACCGGAACGCTGCCGAGCGCGTTCCGCTTCGCATCGAACAAAAAGAGGGAAGCAGTCTTCTTGTCGACGATGATATACGGCAGGGAACCATTATCCCCCGACGCAGCGATCCAATCGGCGACGCGCGCAGCGGCCGCCGATCGGCCCACCTCACCCCCAGCTTCCATATTGTCCGGCTGCGATGGCAGTGATCCTGACGGCTGAGCGTTCTCCATCACCCGTGCCGGCGCGGGTACAGCCAGCGCAAGTCCAGCAAGCGCCAGAAAGATATTGATCATCGCTTGAGGCGCTCGACACGAAGCAGTGGTCGCCCTGGGGAGGGGGCGACGCGGGAAATCACAATTGGATCAACATTCGCTGCCTTCCGGCATCAATTGCGCGGCCGCTTGCGCTGGTTTTCCTGCATCCGCTGCTCGATGCCATCCACCCGCGCATTGAGTTGATCAAGACGCTGGCCATCATTCTGGGCCTGCCCGGCTGCAGCCTGTGCTTGTGCCAATGCCGACTTCGCCGTGCCGTCGGTCTCCTGCAATTTTGCCTCGAGCGCATCGACGCGCTGGCTCACCGGCGCTATCTGCTCTCTCACAAAGTCCTTTGTGGCACAGCCGCCGAGGCTCAGCGCACTGACCAAAATCAGAGCTGCGGGGGCGATCTTCGTTACAGATGGGGACATGGCGATCTTCCAAATGGTTAATGAACTGCAACCCAAGGCGAGCGTTAATGTTCCGACAATTCGATTCCTTCCAGCTGTGCACCTTCTCAGGTGAGTCGATGGTGTTGGCGTCCTCATCCTGGCTGGGCGCGGAATGCCTGCAGGCGCACTCGAAGTCGGTATCGCCCGAAGCTGAGCAGGTCGGCTTCCACGAGCGGTAGCTTGGAACATGGAGATCACGTCGAACGCTCGGCTGTCGGTCGATGTGTGGAAGCAGCTAGTCAGATATGCAGGATATCCGATACTCCCTTTGCCATGATGAAGCTGACAGTGGAGAAAAGCATGTTTACACATGTGATGGTAGGTGCTGACGATATCGACGCTTCGAAGAAGTTCTATGATGCCATATTCGGCGTTCTGGGCCTTCCCGCCGGCGTTAAGGACCCATTCGGCCGAGTATTTTACCGGACTCCGAATGGGGCGTTTGGAATTACAAAGCCGATTGATAACCAAGCCGCTTCGATAGCTAACGGCGGAACGATTGGGTTTGCTGCCGTTTCGACCGAACAGGTTGACGCGTGGCATGATGCGGGCATTGACGCCGGTGGCACCACCTGTGAGGATCCGCCAGGCGTGCGGAAGCCCTTTGGAGCATATGGGGCCTATCTCCGCGACCCGGTAGGCAACAAACTTTGTGTGTCGTTCATGTTGTGAGAGGTGCATGCCCGCTTCCGGCTTGTCGGCATCGCCCTGAGCGCACATTTTCTCGGCTTAAGCCGGCAGCTTCTGTTCCGCCCTCAGCGAGGCGATATACGCCCGCCAGCCGCCGAGTGCCGTGATCTCCGGCGCTCCTTTCACGGCTGCCTCCGCGCTCAGGAAGCACGACACCTCGCCCCCTCCGGCCAAACTCACCTTGCCGATGCCGAGCGGCGCCGGAATGCGTTCGACGAAGCGGCCGAAGGCGGCGGGGCTTAGCGACCAGATCTCGATCTCGATGCCCGGGCCATCGCAGTTCGCGTCGCGGATCAGGCCAGGTTTGGGTGGCACCGTATTCGGGAGCACGAACAGGCGGTAGTCGGCTGTCGTCTTCTCCCGCCCGACGAGGACTGCGTCGAGGGCGATCAGTTCGTGGTGGAGCGCCATGCCCGAGAGGTGCGCGCCGACGACGGCAATGTTGAGCCGGTCATCGCCTGTGGATGCCGCGAGGGTCGGGGCGGGCAGGCGCGCGTCGCGCTTGCGGCCCATGCCGGCCCCGGCGGCGCGGTGGAGGCGGTCGGCGATCGGCTCGAGCGCCGCGTCGCAGAAGGGGGGTGCCGCCAGCGTGACGCCAAAGGAAAGCCCGTCCATCCTGAAGCCTGCCGGAACAGCAATTCCGGAGAGGCCCAGCAGATTGAAGAAATTGGTGTAGGTGCCAAGCCGGCTGTTGAGCAGGATCGGTTCGGCGAGCATGTCCGCCACCTTGTAGATGGTCGGCGCCGTGGGGAGCAGCAGCAGGTCGACCTTCGCCCATTCGGCCTCGGTGCGGCGGCGCAGCGCTTCCAGCGCATAAAAACCGCGAAAGGCATCGACCGCGGTGGATGCCTTGCCTGCCATGGTAATCGTGGCGACACTCGGGTCGACCGCCTCGATCGGTACGCCGAAATCCTCGAAGGCCGCCAGCCGCTCGGCCACCCAAGGGCCCTGGTACAGCAGCGTTGCGGTCTCGCGAAACGGGGCGAAGTCGATCTCGACCACGGCCTCGCCGATCCGCGTGATCGCTTCGGCGTAGAGCTGCGCGGATTCGCCATCGCCGAAGAATTCGCGATCTTCGGGCTTGAGCACGCCGACGCGCAGGCCTCGCTCGGGCAGGGTTTCGGGTGCGGCGCGACGCGAATAAGGATCGGATGCGTCGAAGCCCTCTGCGATCCGCCGCACCGCGGCGCCATCGCCCACCGTCAGCGCGAAGATGCTGATGCAGTCGAGGCTGCGGCAGGCGGGTACCAGGCCGGTGGTGCTGAGCAGGCCCGGCGTCGGCTTGATCCCGACGATATTGTTGAACGCCGCGGGTACCCTGCCCGAGCCCGCCGTGTCGGTGCCGAGCGAAAAGCTGGCCAGACCGGCGGCCACCGCTACCGCCGATCCTGAACTCGATCCGCCAGAGATATAGGCCGCATCGAATACCGAGCGCGGCGCGCCATGCGGCGAGCGGGTGCCGTTCAGCCCGGTCGCGAACTGGTCGAGATTCGTCTTGCCGATCATGATCGCGCCGGCCGCGCGCAGCCTCGCGACCACGGTGGCGTCGCGGTCGACAGGATGCGCGAAGGCGGGACAGGCGGCGCTGGTGGGGAAGCCCGCCACATCGATATTATCCTTCACTGCGAAGGGGATGCCCCAAAGCGGCAGGCTGTTCGGTGTCGGCGCCCGCGCCATCAGCGCATCGGCCTGGGCGAGCAACTCGGCCAGCGAAGCGCGCAGGATGAAGACGGCAGGATCGGCCTCGTCCATCCGGGTCGAAAGGCCGGCTGCAAGGTCTTGCGGCGTCAAGCGGCGATCGGCGTAGAGGCCGCGGATCGTCCCAAGATCGAGCAATGCGGGGAGGCTCATCTAATTTCCTTCGCTCAGCAGCGAGATGTGCGCGGAAACCACCCGCCAGCCTTCGGCGAAGCGCACCCAGGTCTGACTCTGCCGCCCCGGTACGGGCGCGCCAACCCTCTGGAACTCGGCATTGGCGGTGGCGAAGTCGGTGCCGAAGCTGGTGATCACCGTCTTGAGCAGTGCGCGCTGCGGCGAGCCGCCGACCCGAGCGAGGCGGAACGCCTTGATCGCCTCGATGCCGAAGAGATTTTGGCCCGGCCCGATCCGCACCGTGAACTCCGAGGGCCAGAAGAAGTCATCGAGGGCTTCTATGTCATTGGTCATCAACGCCTTTTCGTAATTCCAGAAAGCGTCGGTGATTGCGGCGAGCGTGACAGGGTCGTTGATCAGCATGGTTTCGCCGACGGGGCGGGAACCACGCCCGTCCGTTCGAGGTGGGCCGCGGCCTGGAGCGCGCGCGCCTCATGCCAGGGTGGTGCGATGATCTGGACGCCGATCGGCAGTGCGCCCTCCGCGATCGGCACGGTGACGATCGGCAGGCCGACGAAGCTCAGCGGCTGAGTGAGCAGCCCGATGTTCGCGCGGGTCGGCACCGCATGTCCGTCGACGTCGATCGTCGGCTGGCCGAGCAGCGGTGCGGTGCACGGCGTTGCCGGCGCGATCAGCAGGTCATGGTGGCGAAACGCCTCGGCAAGCTGTTCGCGAAACAGCGAACGGAAGCGCTGGGCCTGCAACAGCGCATTGGCCGGGAGCAACGCGCCAGCCAGCAGTCGGTCCCGCGTTGCCGGATCGAAGTCGGCGGCGCGACGGCGCAGGGACTCGAGATGGAGGTTGCCGCCCGAGGCGGAGGTTATCACGAACGCAGCCGCCCGCGCCTGTCGCGCGCCGGTCAGGCTGATCCGCGCCGTTGCGCCAAGCGCCTCGGCGACCCGCGCGACCGCGGCGCGGCCCTGCGCATCCGCCATGGCATCGAACCAGCCATCGAGCACTGCGGCGCTGCCGGTCCAGCGAGCGGCGAGCGCTGCATGGCTCGCATCGGCTGGGCGATCCGCGCAGGCGGCGTCGCCCGCATCGAAGCCCTGGATCACATCATAGACCAGCGCCAGATCGGCGACGCTGCGCGCGAAGTTGCCGAGATGATCGAGTTCGTGGACGAACGGAAAGGTGCCGGTGCGCGGCAGCCGCCCGAAAGTGGGCTTCAATCCGAAGATGCCGCAAAAGGAGGATGGCACCCGGATCGAACCGTTGGTGTCGGTCCCCAGCGAAAAATCGCACAGCCCGGCCGCTACCGCAGCGGCCGAACCTCCCGAGGATCCGCCGGCGCTTCGCTCAGGATCGAGCGGATTGCGCGTCGCGCCATAATGCGCGTTCTCCGTGGTGAAGCCATAGGCATATTCGTCCATGTTCTGCGTGCCGACGAGGATGGCGCCCGAGGCGGTCAGCCGCCGCAGCAGCACGGCATCCCGGGCAGCCGCCGTCAGACCGCGATTGATGATCGAGCCAGCGGTGGTAACTCGCCCCGCAACGTCGTAATTGTCCTTCACGCCGAACGGCACGCCGGCGAGCGGCCCCGGATCGCGGCCGGCCGCGACCATCGCGTCCACCGCCTCCGCCTCGCGCCGCGCTCGCTCGCCGAGGATTTCGGTGAAGCAGTTGAGTCGTGGATTGAGCCGCTCGATCCGGGCCAGCCGACTTTCGATCAGCGCTACGGCCGAGAGACGGCCTTCGCGCACGCCCCGTGCGATGGTGGCGATGCCGATCAGGTCGAACGGATGATCGAGCAGCCTCATGGGTGGAATACCGGCGCCGGCTCTACGATGGGATCGATAGGCCGATCGACGAACAGCGCAGCCTGGTCGAGCAGGATACGGAGATTGCTGGCGACCGTGGGAAGATAGGCGGGGTCGATCATCAACCCCGCCATCTTCGCCAACCGCTCGACATCCTCCAACGTCGCGCGGTCGGCGCTCATGCCGCCGCGTGCGCCGGCTCGAGGGCAGGAGCCGCGGCATGCGACTTCTTGAACGAGCAGGCGTAGAGGAAGACCGCGACCACCATGTACGCGGCGGCGACCGATGGCGTCTTGCCGACGCCGATCGCTTCGGAGTGGATCAGCCCGAAGAAGGTCAGCACGCCACCAGCGGCTGCGAAGGCCGACGCCTTGGCAAGCTTGCCGTCGATGATGAACACCGCGATCGACCCGAGGACGATGCCGCACAAGGTGGCGCCGCTGCCGAGCGTCTGCAGCCCGTGGTAGAGGACGCCGTTGTTGGCCAGCGCATCGAGCCCGACCTTCCCCGCATCGGTTCCCGCCGCGCCCAGCGCATTGTTGATCTGGGTGACACCCCAGGCCGCAATGTTGGGGACGAGCGCGAGTACGACCGCAGGGGCATGCCGATGCGGGCTTTCCTGGAAGGCCTGGGCGCCGATGAGCATGCCGATGTAAAGCAGGATCGGCAGCAGCGCGACGGCAGGAATAATCGCCATCATCAGCGCGACGACGCCAAACCAGGTGAGGAACAGCATCATCGCGCCGGTGGCCGCGGAATAGCCGGTGCGCCCGCCCATCGCCTTCCAGCCGGGATGGCCGATATAGACGGCGTTGATGAAGGGATTGCCCATCAGGCATCCGATCAGGCTGATGATGCCATCGGCGGTCAGCACGCGGGTGGTCGGGAAATGATCGCCCGCCGCCTCGGCGCTTTCGACATTGTCCATCGCTTCGACGAGATCGTAGATGCCGAACGGGATCGCGGTAACCAGGATCACGCCGATATATTTGAAGCCGCCGAGGATCTCGTGGATCGCCGGAGAGGGCAGGTGGAAGCCGAAATCGGCGAGCGCTCCGGTAACTTTCTCCGGTCCGATGCCGCCCAGTTCATAGCCCATTGCGTTGCCGATCCAGGCGATCAGCGATCCGACGAACATCGCCATCAGGCCACCGGGAATACCGCCGGGATATCGGAAGCCGCCCAGCCAGCTCGCCAGGATAACGGCGAGGCAGATCACGCCGATGATCGGCGTCATGAAGATCTGCGCGCCGGGGCTCAGCGAGATGAAGGTCAGCGAAATGCCCGCGAGCGAACCGAGCAGCGCCGCGCGCGGCGTGATCTTGCGGATCACCGGGGCGATGAAGCCGCCGATCATCAGCACGAAGCTCTGCACGAACACCCAGGTCAGGCCCGCGCTCCACGCGTCGACGGGATTGCCGGTGGAGAGCAGGATCGGCAGCATCACCACGAACACCACCACGAACATGTGCGGCACGCTGATCCCCGAAGGCAGCGCGCAGACGTCGTCGCGGCCGGTCTTCTCGGCGAGCTTCCGCGCAAGATAGGCGTAATAAACCGTACTCAGGAAGAGCATCAGCCCAACGGCGGGAAGGATCCGCCCGAAGATGATCTCGTCGGGAAGCTTCAGCACGAACCGCAACAGGCCAGTCAGCACCAGCACGTTGACGAGAATGTTGGTGCCGAAACCGAAAAAGGCGTTCCAGTCTCCCGGTGTCCACCAGGGCAGTTTCGCCGGGCCCGGCCCGGCTTTGGTGACGCTGGTCATGATGCAAACCCCCTTGCTTGGTTCATGCCGGTTCCGCCGGTGCGGTGAGCGCGGCGATGACGCCCGTGGAGTCGCCAACCCATCCGAAAATGCCGCCCTGGGCGGCGATCATCCGCAACGCGACGTCATGGAACTCGGGAAAATAGGATCCGGTGCAGTCCGACAGGACAAGGCAGTCGATGCCCCTGTCATTGGCCTCGCGAACCGTTGTGTGGACGCAGACCTCGGTGGTGACGCCGCAGACGATCAGCTGGGTAATGCCATGTTCGGCGATCAGGCCGGACAGCTCGGTGTTATAGAAGGCACCCTTGCCGGGCTTGTCGATCACCGGCTCGCCCGCGATCGGGTACAGCGCGTCGATGATGTCGTGGCCCGCCTCACCGATGACGAGAATGCGGCCCATCGGCCCTTGGTCGCCGATCGTCTTTGCGCTCTTGCCGCGCACCCGCTTGGCCTCGTGGAGATCGGAAAGATCGGGTTTGTGGCCTTCGCGGGTGTGCATGACGAAAAGTCCAGCTTGCCGAGCGGAAGCGAGCAAGGCTTTCAGCGGCTCGATCGACGGGCGGAGCTGGGAGATGTCGTTGCCGAGCATCTCCCCGAAGCCTCCCGGTTCGATGAAATCCCGCTGCATGTCGATGATCAGCAATGCGGCCCGCTGGGGATCGAGGCTGAAATCATAGGGTTTAGCAGGCACTGTGGACATGGCCGCTTCTCCATTTTTGGCACGCTTGGGATGACGTAGAACCGGTAACCTCCCGGTTAGAACCCCCAACCCATGCCGACGCCGAAGTTAAAGTGATTGCGCTGGTCGCCGTTGTTCAGCAGTTGCTTGGATGCGACCAGACCATCGTTGAACATGTGATAATATTGGCCGAACGCATAAACGCTGGCACCGGCCTTGCCGCCTAGGCTGAGCGGCACCGAAGCCTTCAGACCCGTCGAGAACACGCCGAGGTTGCTGCGGTCACCGCCGTTGACAAGCGTCGCGACGAGCGCCTTATTGCCCTCCGATACCCAGTATTCCTTAGGCCCGATCGACATCCAGGTCGGCGCCGTCAGGGTGAACCCCTTACCGGCGTAGGTCGGCGTCACACCCAGTTCGAAGTAGCCCGTCCCATCCGGTTTGCCGAGTACGACGGTCGACGACTTGCTGTTCACCGACCAGAATATGTTGGCGTGCGGATTGATTGAGAAGCCGTTCTTCGGCTTGTCAGCATATTTTAGCGTGAACTGGATGTTGCGTTCATCGTAGGGGATGGTGTCGGGGAAAATCCAATGCCCATACTCGATGCTGGCAGTTAGCCCCTCGGCGACTGGGACGCTGGCACCAACCCACCAGTCGAATTCGTTGAGAGGCTCGCCACCCGTGGCATGGCCCGGGTTGAGCGCAAGAAAGGTGCCCGCATAGATCGATACCCCGCTCGGGCTGTTCACCGAAAGCCCGTTGACCAGGTGAACCATGGCACCGTCCGTGGTGACGACGAGGCCGCGCGGCGTGACATAGTCTTTCTTGACGGAAACATCGCCGAAGCCGTGAAGCTCCCACGCCTCGGCCGATGCCACGCTGCTGCAGCAAGTGACTAGCAGCGCGGCGGTTACCCCTTTGTATATCGTTCGCATCTTGGGTCGCTCCCTGATTGGTTAGCGCCCAGACACCCCCTCTGCGAACACGCGCATACTCGATCTTTAAGACGAAATTTGTATGCGCAATGTCAGACTTGCATACAATATTTGAGTCGGCAACGGGATTGTCGCTTGGACCTCATATTTGTATGCAAGATTTCAGGCGCCCCATCCTGGCGGGCGCGAAGGTTGCCCAACGCGAACGGAAGGATGAACGTGTCGAGCGGGACGACGGTGGATAAGCTCGCCGACGATTTGGCGGAGGCCATCCTTTCCGGCGAATTCGCGCCCGGTTCCCGGTTGGACGAACAACATCTCGCTCAACGCTATTCAGTCTCGCGTACGCCGGTGCGGGAGGCACTACGTCAATTAGCCACTACCGGGCTGATCGAGATGCGGCCGCGGCGAAGTGCGGTTGTGGCCAGCGTGACCCCCGCCCAGCTCGAGGATCTGTTCGTCGCGATGGGCGAACTCGAGGCGACCTGCGCCCGGCTCTCCGCATTGTCGATGGGACCAACCGAGCGCCGCAGGCTACAAGCGCTGCACGACCAGATGAAGGAGATTGCGGCGCACAACGACCCGGCCGCCTTCGCGGATGCCAACCATGCGCTCCACACAATGATCTACAAGGGCGCCCATAATGCCGTCCTGGCCGAAACGGCGGCTTCGATCCGGCGGCGGCTCGCCCCTTTCCGGCGCGCGCAGTTCCACGTCGAGGGCCGGCTACCGCGCTCGCTGGAGGAGCATGATGCTGTTGTTTCGGCCATAGTCCGCGGCGATGCCGCGGCGGCTCACAGCGCGATGCTGTACCACGTCACGCTGGTCGAGCAGAGCTTCGAAGAATTGTGCACCGGTCAGGCCGCTGGCCTGAGCGTTGCCGAAGCTTGACGAACATCGAAAGCAATGCCCCATCCGGATTGGCATTCGCCAACAACCGGGCTAAGGAAGCGGTGATTTTCCGGAGCAGTCCGGGGAATCGATGATCGCACCGGTGCCCCGCGAGGGGCTTTAATGGGAATGCGGTGCGGGAGCTTGCTCCCAAATCCGCAGCTGTCCCTGCAACTGTAAGCGGATAGCGCGATGCGCAGGCTCTCTTTGCGGGAGCGACCACTGGAAGTCGCCTAAAGGCGCTCCGGGAAGGTGCGTATCAAGCCGTGACCCGCGAGCCAGGAGACCTGCCGGTGCACTGGTCGCTCTTGCCATGACCCAGGGGATGGTCTTGGCACGGTAATTCTCCGTCTGGGCGACGAAGCTGTGCGGCTGGGGCTGCACGGTCGTGTGGCCACGGGCGCTCCGGCGTCAGCCCGTGGCTGCGCGCCGGCCGGTAATCAACTGGCAAGCCCCATCCGATTGTCGCCTTGGCGCGCGGGGAGAATTGCCATGACCTGTCTGTCGCGGAATGCTGCACCATGGTTTCCGCAGGGATGCGGAACCGTTAGCGACGCCCGACCCAACTGAGAGCGGGTAATGAGCGGGTTCACGGCAAAGGGCTGGTGTCCCGATGCATGGCGGCCGATGATGTCGGGCGACGGACTGCTGGTGCGTGTAAAGCCCCGGCTCGGACGCATGACGGCTGCGCAGGTTCGAGAACTTTGTGCTGCGGCGAACCGGCACGGCAACGGCCTGATCGACGTGACATCGCGGGCCAACCTCCAGATTCGCGGTGTGGGCGAGGGCAACTGGCCGCAACTCGTTCAACAGCTTGTGGCACTAGATCTGGTTGATGCTGACGCCGACCTGGAAAGAAGGCGCAATATCCTGGTCGCGCCGGACTGGCAGGAAGGCGATGACACCGATCGGGTTGCGAGCGACCTCGCGGCCCGACTAGGCGAGCTACCCGAGTTGCCGGGTAAGGTGGGTTTCGTTGTCGATGCCGGGGTGGGATGCGCGCTAGGCTCCGATGGGGGGGATTTTCGCATCGAGCGCGGCGCCGATGGCAAGCTGATCCTGCGCGCCGATGGACGGTCCACCGGCGTTGCCGTGCCCCATGGGGGGGAAGCGAATGCACTGGTCGCCCTAGCCTGGTGGTTCCTCGAAAGCGGCGGTGGAGAAGCTGGGCGCATGGCCCGCCACACCGCCGAGCTGCCGAACTGGGCGACAGGAAACGTGCCGTCGATGACGTCGGTCGCACGCGTTCAGCCGGGGCCGTGTCGTCTCGGCATGGCCTTCGGTTTGCCCTTTGGCCGGCTAGAAGCATCGGTTCTTGCCGAACTGGTCGCCCAGGATAGCGGGACACAGGCCCTGCGGTTCACGCCCTGGCGGATCGTCTTGGTGGAAGGCGATCCGTCCTTTGCCTCCCCGCGCGGGTTGGTGACCGATCCTGCCGATCCGTTGCTGCGCGCCGACGCCTGCCCCGGCTTCCCGCATTGCCCACAAGCATCGGTGGAAACGCGTGACGTAGCGCGCCGCCTTGCACCGCTGGTTGCCGGGCGACTCCATGTGTCAGGTTGCGCCAAAGGATGCGCCTGCCCGCGTAGCGCCGACGTCACTCTGACCGGTCGAGATGGCCTCTACGATATTTCCCTCGACGCGCCGGCTGGCTCGCCGGCTGTCTGGCCGGCTCTCAGCCGGCTCGAGGTTCTTGCTCATTTTGGAGCCGTTTGATGCCGCATGTCTATGAAACCGATGGGGCGGCGATCTATCGCCAATCCTTCGCCACGATCCGCGCAGAGGCCGATCTTGCCCGCTTCACGGTCGATGAAGAGCCGCTGGCGGTGCGCATGATCCATGCTTCCGGCATGGTCGAGCTGGCTCCGCATATCCGCTTCTCGATCGGGTTTGCCAGCACGGCACGTGCGGCGCTGGCAAATGGCGCACCGATCCTGTGCGATGCGCGGATGGTGAGCGAGGGGGTTACCCGTGGGCGATTGCCCGCGTCCAATCCGGTAATCTGCACGCTCCACGATCATCAGGTGCCAGACATGGCGCGGGCGATGGGCAACACGCGCTCGGCAGCGGCGCTGGAACTGTGGCGGCCGCATCTGGCGGGCGCGGTAGTCGCCATCGGCAATGCGCCGACCGCCCTGTTTCATCTGCTCAATATGCTGGAGGACCCGGATTGCGCCCGTCCCGCAGCGATCATCGGCTGTCCGGTGGGCTTTGTCGGTGCGGTGGAGTCCAAGGCTGCGCTGTGGATCGCTCCGCCGGCGCCCTGCTGCGTCGTCGAAGGAAGGCTGGGAGGCAGCGCCATCACGGTCGCTGCCATCAACGCACTGGCGAGCCGCGCGGAATGAGCGGCCCGGTGGGAACGATCCACGGTGTCGGGCTGGGCCCGGGCGCGCCGGATCTGCTTAGCGTGCGGGCTGACCGGCTGGTGCGCGGTGCGGGCCATGTGGCCTATTTCCGCAAGGCCGGGCGACCCGGACAGGCGCGGCGCATCGCCGCGGAGATGCTGCGCGCCGATGCGATCGAGATCGCCATGGAATATCCGGTAACGACGGAAATCCCACTCGCTGATCCGCGTTACAATAGCTGCCTTTCCGGCTTCTACGCCGAATGCACCGAGCGGCTGGCCGCTCTCGCGCGGGCGGGCAAGGATGTGGTGGTGCTGTGCGAGGGCGATCCGTTTTTCTATGGCTCGTTCATGCACCTGCATTCCCGCCTGTCGGGGATGGTGCCGGTGGAGGTGGTGCCGGGCATCACCGGCATGGCCGGAGCCTGGAATGCGACGGGCCTGCCGATTACCTGGGGCGACGACGTGCTGACCGTGGCGATGGCGACCTTGCCGGAGGAGGAGCTTGTCCGCCGTATTCGCGATACCGATGCCCTGGTGGTGATGAAGATCGGACGCAACCTGGCCAAACTGCGCCGCGCCGTAACCGCTGCCGGGCGCGAGGATGTCGCCTGGCTTGTGGAACATGCTGCCATGCCCGGCCAGAAGGTAACGCGGCTCATCGATGCCGATAGCGTCACGCCCTATTTTTCCATCCTGCTGATCCATGGACAGGGACGCCGGCCATGAGCCAGGTTGCCGATGGCGGCTGGCTCGCGATTGCCGGACTGGGGCCGGGGAATGACTCGCTGATTACGCCCGAGGTGACCGCTGCGCTCGCCGGTGCCAGCGATGTCATTGGCTATATCCCCTATGTGGCGCGGGTGGCCCCGCGCGTGGGGCTGACGCTGCATCCCTCCGACAATCGGGTCGAACTGGACCGGGCCGCCCATGCGCTGGAGCTGACGGCGCAGGGCAAGCGGGTAGTGGTCGTGTCGTCCGGCGACCCGGGCGTGTTCGCCATGGCGGCGGCAGTGTTCGAGGCGCTGGAAGCCGGGCCCGCCCATTGGCGCGACGTGGATATCAGGGTCATGCCGGGCATCACCGCCATGCTTGCGGCCAGTGCGCGCGCCGGAGCGCCGCTGGGCCATGATTTTTGCGCCATCAACCTTTCGGACAACCTCAAGCCATGGTCGTTGATTGAAAAGCGCCTGCGGCTGGCGGCTGAGGCTGATTTTGCCATGGCCTTCTACAACCCGCGCTCGAAAGCCCGCCCGGAAGCTTTTGCCCGCGTGCTCGAAGTGCTGCGCGAAGCCTGCGGCGATGATCGTCTGGTGCTGTTCGCCCGGGCTGTGTCGACGCCCGAGGAGGATCTGCGGATCATCGCGCTGGAACAGGCTCGCGCCGATATGGCCGACATGCGCACCGTCGTTATCGTCGGATCGAGCCAGACCCGGATCATCGAGCGGGCGGGCGGCGCGTTTCTCTACACGCCCCGCTCGGCGATGGGCTCGGCATCATGACCCAGCCAGGCCAGCACTTCACTGGGGTGCCAGGTTTCCCGGCGCATCGGGATGATCGGTCGGTCGATCATCAGAACCGGCAGGCCCAGTTGCCGGGCGGCGATAAGCTTGGCCTCGGCTCCCGCGCCGCCGGCATTCTTGCACAGCAGCAGATCGATGGCGTGTTCCTGCAGCAGGCACATATCGCCATCCACGCCGAACGGGCCGCGATCGACCACCAGACTGTAGTGCGGCAGGGGCGGGGGCTGGTCAGGCGCATCCACGAAGCGCAGCAGATAATGATGCTGCGGCTGGGCAGCGAAGGCGTCCGCATGCATCCGCCCCAAGGCCAGCATGATGCGGCGCGGCGTCCCTGCCAGCGCTGCTACGGCGTCATTGATGCCGGCAACATGGCTCCAGCGGTCGCCGGGGCAAGCCACCCAGGCGGGGCGGGTAAGCGCGATATGTGCGACCCCGGTCAGCCGGGCAGCCTCGACGGCGTTGGCGCTCATCGTCGCGGCGAAGGGGTGGGTCGCATCGACCAGATGCGTCACCCGATGGTCGCGCAAATAGTCCGCCAGCCCGGCGACGCCCCCAAAGCCCCCGATGCGCACCGGCACAGGTTGCGGTTGAGGGGATTGCGTTCGGCCGGCGTAGCTCAGCGTTGCCCGGATGCTCCTGGCCGCCAGCAGGCGGGCGAGCGCGCTGGCCTCGGTGGTGCCGCCCAGAAGGAGAATATTCGGCATGGCTGACCCTGTTGCGCAGCTTCGGCAAACGCCGTGGTTGACGATCATCGGCATCGGCGAGGACGGGCTCGATGGCCTTTCCGCCGCAAGCCGGGCGGCGTTGGCGCAGGCCGAACTGGTCATCGGATCGGCCCGGCACCTGACGTTGTTGCCTGCGACTAGTTCGCGCGTGATCGAATGGCCAGTGCCGTTTGCCGACGGGATCGCTATCCTGATGACGCATCGCGGGCAGAAGGTGGCGATGCTGGCGTCGGGC
Source organism: Rhizorhabdus argentea (assembly GCF_037861105.1). Lineage (NCBI taxonomy): Bacteria > Pseudomonadati > Pseudomonadota > Alphaproteobacteria > Sphingomonadales > Rhizorhabdaceae > Rhizorhabdus > Rhizorhabdus argentea. The sequence goes on along the minus strand of NZ_JBANFK010000005.1, from coordinate 24,475 downwards.
GATCCTTTCTGGTTCGGGGCGGGCAGCAGCGTGACGCGCCATCTCGCGCCCAATGAGTGGGAGGCCCATCCAACGCCGTCCACCTTCAGCCTGGCCGCTGCGCGATTGGGCTGGCCGTTGCAGGAAACCGCCTGCCTTGGGTTGCACGCGGCACCGCTGGAGCGCCTGCGGCCACACCTCTTCGCTGGCGCGCGTATCCTGCTGCTGCTGCGTGATGGCGAAGCGGTGGTGGCGTTAGCGTCCTACCTGACGGACCGCGGCTTTGGCGCTTCCCGCCTGCATGTGATGGAAGCGCTTGGCGGGCCTCGCGAAAGAACCCGCACCGCATGCGCCGACGCGCTGGATTTCGCCGACATTGCTCATCCGGTCGCCGTGGCGGTGCAATGTGCCGGGGACGGGCAGGCATTGCCCTGCATATCTGGCTTGCCGGACGCCGTGTTCGATCATGATGGCCAGATCACCAAGCGACCCATCCGTGCCCTGACGCTCTCCACCCTCGCGCCCCGGCCGGGAGAACTTTTATGGGATATCGGTGCGGGCTCCGGCTCGATCGGCATCGAATGGCTGCTGGGGCACGCCTCCAACCGCGCAGTGGCGATCGAGGCGGACGCGCTGCGGGCCGAGTGTGCCCGCGCCAATGCCCTCGCGCTGGGCGTGAATCGGTTGGAGATCCTGATCGGCGGCGCCCCCGATGCCTTGCCCGAAGGCCCGATGCCCGATGCGGTGTTCGTCGGCGGCGGCCTGTCCGAGGCGCTGCTTGAAACGCTATGGGCGCGTCTGCCGGCCGGCACGCGCCTGGTCGCCAATGCGGTGACGCTCGAATCCGAAGCGCTGCTAGCCCGCTGGCACGGTGAAAAGGGCGGCGCGCTGATGCGGCTCGAGCTGGCGCAGGCGGCGCCGCTGGGTAGCCGTCGTGGATGGCGTTCGAGCTATCCGGTGGTGCAATGGAGCGTCGTGCTGTGATCGTCGCGGGTTTCGGCTTCCGGGCAGGGGCCGGGCTGGTCTCGCTGCGGGCGGCGCTGGAACTGGCACAACGGGGCAAGCCTGCGGTCACGCATCTCGCGACAGCGCGGGACAAGCTTGCCGCTGTGTCGCCCCTTGCCGATGCTCTCGGCCTGCCGTTGCGGGGGCTTTCTCCCGAGGAGTTGTCCGGGGTGCCAACGCTCACCTGCTCGGCCGCCAGCTTCGCCGCGCGCGCCACGGGCAGCCTTGCCGAAGCCAGCGCCCTCGTTGCCGCTGGTGACGGCGCGCGTCTGCTGGGCTCGCGCCATGTTTCTCCCGATAGGATGGCCACGTGCGCCATCGCCGAAGGATCTTTGCCATGACCGTTCATTTCATCGGCGCCGGGCCCGGCGCTCCAGACCTGCTGACTCTGCGCGGGCGAGACCTCATCGCTGCCAGCCCGGTGTGTCTTTATGCCGGCTCGCTCGTTCCTCCGGCGGTTCTCGACCATTGCCCACCGGGCGCCAGGATCGTCAACACGGCGCCGATGGAACTGGACGAGATCATCGCCGAGATCGCCGCCGCCCAGGCACAGGGGCAGGATGTCGCGCGGTTGCATTCGGGTGATCTGTCGGTGTGGTCGGCGATGGGCGAACAGTTGCGCCGCCTGCGCGCCATGGACATTCCCTTCACCGTGACACCGGGCGTTCCTGCCTTCGCCGCCGCCGCCGCCGCGCTCGAGGCGGAGCTGACCTTGCCCGAACTCACCCAGTCGCTGGTGCTGACCCGCACGCCGGGCCGGGCCAGCACCATGCCGGCGGCAGAAAGCCTCGCCAGTTTCGCGGTGACGGGGGCGACTTTGGCCATCCACCTGTCGATCCATAATCTGGCTCGGGTGGTGACCGATCTGATCCCGTCCTACGGAGCCGACTGCCCGGTGGCGGTGGTCTGGCGGGCGAGCTGGCCGGATCAGCGCATCGTACGGGCCACGCTGGCGACGATCGAACAGGCTGTAGCCGGCAGCATGGAGCGAACCGCGCTGATTGTGGTCGGGCGGGTGCTGGCGGCGGAGGGTTTTGCGGAAAGCAGTCTCTATGCGCATGGCTATGACCGCCGTTTCCGTCCGCAGGATGCCGCCTCGCGATTCATGGGCAAGGTCGAATGAGCGTACCGGGATTGATGATCTCCGCCCCCGCGTCTGGCATTGGCAAAACCACCGTGACTCTAGGGCTGCTGCGTGCGCTGACCGAGCGGGGGATGGCGGTGCAGCCGTTCAAGAGCGGCCCCGACTATATTGATCCGGCTTTTCATCGCGCAGCCTGTGGCCGGGCTTCGTTCAATCTCGACAGCTGGGCGATGGATGGCGGGCTGATCGATGCCATAGCGAGCGAGGCTGCAGGTGCGGACCTCGTCCTCGCCGAGGGCTCGATGGGTCTCTACGATGGCGTGGTCAGCCAGGGCGCCACGGGTAATGGGGCGAGCGCTGACATCGCCCGCCGCATGGGCTGGCCGGTGGTGCTGGTGCTGGATGTATCGGGTCAGACGCAGTCCGCGGCCGCGACCGCCCTGGGGTTCAAGCTTCTCGACGCCCAGGTTCCGCTTGCCGGGGTGATCCTCAATCGCGTGGCCAGTCCCCGGCATGAGCGTCTGGTGCGCCGGGGGTTTGAAGATCTGGAGATTCCCGTGCTCGGGGCGCTGCCGAGACGAAGCGATCTGGCTTTGCCCGAACGGCATCTGGGGCTGGTGCAGGCGATGGAGCACCCGACACTTGACGCCACAATCGCCGCTTATGGCGCCTTTCTGCGCGCTCATGCCGATCTCGACGCGATTGTCCACGCGGCGGGGGCGCAGGAGCGAGCACCGATGCCCGACTGGGGACGGCTGCCGCCGCCGGCCCAGCGCATCGCCATGGCTGGCGATGCCGCCTTTTCCTTTGTCTATCCGCATATGCTGGAAGCGTGGCGCCGCGCGGGGGCCGAGATTATGCTCTTTTCGCCCTTGGCGGATGAAGCGCCGGCCCAGGATGCGGATCTGGTCTGGCTGCCGGGAGGCTATCCGGAACTGCATGCCGGGGCCATCGCTGGCGCCACGACATTTCTTGCCGGGCTTCGCCGCCACGCGGAAACCCGTCCGGTCCACGGCGAATGCGGCGGCTATATGGTGCTCGGCGAGGCGTTGATCGACGAGGCGGGCAGGCAGCACCGCATGGCTGGCCTGCTGGGCTTGGTCACCAGCCATGCCGAACGCCGACTGCATCTTGGCTATCGTTCGGCCGAATTGATGGCGCCGGTGGCCGGCCTTGCCGCGGGGACCAGGTTGCGCGGCCATGAGTTCCATTATTCCACCATTGTTGAACAGACCGATGCGCCCCTGGCCCTTGTGACCGATGCCGACGGGGCCGTGGTAACCGAAACCGGTTCGCATCGCGGGCGGGTGACGGGCGGCTATTTCCATATGATCGCGACCCAATCATGATCGGCTCGGTTTCCTTCGTAGGCGCCGGACCCGGCGATCCCGAGCTGCTCACGCTCAAGGCATTGGCTCGGCTGCAGGCTGCCGATGTCGTGCTGTTCGACGATCTGGCGTCGGGTCCCATTCTCGATCGGGTGCGCCCCGCTGCCACTCTGGTCGATGTCGGCAAACGGGCCGGCCGGCCGTCGCCCAGCCAGGCAGAGGTAAATCGGCTGCTGGTGGCCCATGCTCTCGGCGGCGGCCATGTGGTCCGCTTGAAATCCGGCGACGCCGGAATTTTTGGCCGCCTCGAGGAAGAAATCGACGCTCTTCGGTTAGCTGGCATAGGGTTCGAGGTCATCCCAGGCGTCAGTTCGGCCAGTGCGGCGGCTGCGGCTGCGGCGATTCCGCTGACGCGGCGGGCGCGTGCCCGGCGCGTCCAGTTCATCACTGGGCACGGCGCCACAGGTACCTTGCCGCATGATCTCAACATGACAGCCTTGGCTGACGCACAGGCGACTACGGTGGTGTTCATGCCCAAGCGAACCTTCCCGGAACTGGCCGGACGGCTCATTGCTGCGGGCCTGCCGCCGCAAACGCCGGCGTTGCTGGCCGAGAATGTGGGCCACGCCGACCAGCGCCTGACGCGGAGCTCGGTCGCCGGATTGGCCAGAGGGCTGGCCGATGGCCTGGGGTCGGCGCCGGCGCTGATCCTCTATGGCCCTCTGATGGACGAAGCATGATCGAGCTTGCTCTCATCGGCATCGGCACGGGAAATCCGGATCATCTGACGGCCCAGGCGGTGCAGGCGATGAACTGCGCCGATCTGATCCTGCTGCCACGCAAGGGCAGCGCCAAGTCAGACCTGATCGACCTGCGGCGTGCCATCTGTGAGCAGGTGTTAACCCGCCCGGTACGGATCGTCGAATTCGACATGCCGGTCCGCGATACGGGTGCAGATTATGGACGCGCGGTAGATAAGTGGCACGATGCCATCGCCGCAGCATGGTCTGCCCAGATCTCCGTGCATCTGCCGGCGGGTGGGCGCCTGGCGCTGCTCGTCTGGGGCGATCCCTCGCTGTACGACAGCAGTTTGCGGATAGCCGACAGGCTGAAGGCCGGCGGTCAAACGCTGCGGGTGCGGGTCGTGCCCGGCATCACCAGCATTCAGTTGCTGACCGCCGCGCATGGCATTCCGCTCAATCCATTGGCCGGCGCGGTGACGATCACCACCGGCCGCCTGCTGCGCGCCCACGGCTGGCCCGAGACGGCGGACATGATCGTCGTCATGCTGGATAGCGGCTGTGCCTTCGAGGTGCTGGATCCGCAGGGCATTGCAATATGGTGGGGCGCCTATCTGGGTATGGAGCAGGAAACGCTGATCCACGGCTCCTTGGCGGAGGCGGCGCCGCGCATTGCCGCAAAACGGGCTGAACTGCGCTCACGCCATGGCTGGATCATGGATGTATATCTCATGCGAAGGGGGCAGGCCGATGTGCCTTGACCGGCGGAGGCGTGGGGGCAGCCATTCCTGGCAACCGAAGGATGTGCAGAAGGCAGGCAGAAAGTCACATCGGCCGAGGGCAATCCCGAGGAAAATGCCAGTCGGCCGCTGAACCCTTGCCTTATTCAGGATGTGTACTCGGGAAATATTAATATGCGTGCCGGTGACCGGGATAGGGTATTTCGGCTTTCGTGAGTCTTGGCCTATGGGCGTATCAGCATGTGGAGGAAGCATGTTCAGCGATGACGAGCTGAACGGGTGGTTTCGTCGGGAGGTGCTTGCGCTCGAGCCCTCGCTGACGACGTTTCTGCGGCGACATTGTTCGCAAGGGGACGAGGTCGCGGACCTGCGGCAAGAGGTGTATGAGAAGGCCCTACGCGGCGCCAGCCGGAGTTTGCCCAATCAGACCGCAGCCTATATTTTCGCGATCGCGCGCAACCTGCTCATCACCCGCGCCAAGCGCGCACGCATTATCCGCTTCGAATTTGTGGCCGATCTCGAAGCGCTGCCCCTCCATGCGGATGTACTGACACCTGAGCGGTACGTAAGCGCCAGTCAGGAGCTGGCGCGCGCACGCGCGGGTCTGGAGGGACTGCCGCCTCGCTGTCGCGAGGTGATGCGGCTCCGCAAGGTCCAGGGGATGAAAGTACGCGAGATTGCAGAACATCTTGGAATCGGCATCGATGCGGTGGAGCAGCAGATTACGCGAGGAATTCGTCTGCTCGCCAACCACATGCTTCAGGCGGCGGCTCCATTCGAGAGCGAGTGCGCTGCGATCCCCGTCGGCAAGCCCCGGAAGGGTTCATGATGTCAGCCGATATAGCTGAAACCCAGGCCTCGCGATTTCTCATGCGTCTCGACGAGGGCGACTGGTCTCCTGCCGACCAAGCCGAACTTGATGCATGGCTGAGTGAATCCCCCGCGCACAAAGCGGCCTATTGGCGGCTGGAGGAAGGGTGGCGCTTGGCGGATCGCCTGCGGGCGCTCTACGATCCGGTCGAGGTGCAGCAACCTACAAGGCCCAAATGGTTCTCTTTCAGGTCCTTCTCACTAGCGGCCTCGCTCGTTGTGGCGCTTGTTGGTTTCGGCATGTGGCCGCGGCAGGAGCGCGTACAGGTCATCCAACTCGAAACACGTGTTGGCGAGCGGCGCACCGCGCATCTCCCGGACGGAAGTACAATCGATCTCAACACCAACACCAATTTGCGCATCGCCCTCGAATGGGGAAGACGCTCTGCCTGGGTCAGCGGGGGAGAAGCCTATTTCCAGATCGCGCATGATCCGAGCCGACCCTTCGTCATCCATGCCGGCGCGCATGATGTGACGGTGCTCGGCACCAAATTCACGGTCCGCCGCGATGGTGACCTGTTGCGCGTCGCTGTCCTTCAGGGGGCAGTCCAGCTCAAAGGGGTCGGACGGAGTTCTGCACTTGGATCGACGGTGCTGCAAAGAGGATCGAAGGCGGTAGCAAATAGCGTGACTACCATCGTGACGCGCGAACCACTCGATCAGCTTGACCAGGAGCTACGCTGGCGCGACGGCGTAATGGTGCTGGATGGCAAGACGCTTGGTCAAGCGGTGGCGGAACTCAATCGCTACAGTCAGACTCCAATCGTGGTGAAGGACGAGCAGCTTGCCGCAATGCCGATTGGCGGGGCATTTCAGCTCGGCAATGTAGAAGGTTTCATCCGGCTACTGAGAGAGGTCTATGGTGTTCAAGTATCGCGAGCCTCCGATGGTAAAATAATTTTGAAACGCTGAGCTAGGGTTTTTCCCTCTCCGATGGTCTTACCTATTCGACGGCAACACAGCCGCACTAGGGGAGGGCCTCATGAAGAATTGGAAGCACGCGGCAGCTGCAACGATCTGCGGGAGCCTGCTCGCATATGCCGCGCCGGCAATCGCTCAGGGCTACACTGTTCCGCGAGGCGATCTGGAGCAGGCGCTGAAGCAGCTCGCACGAGAATCCGGGCTCCAGATGGTCTATCGGCCGGATCAGTTCGCAGGCGCCGTCACTGCGGGAACCAGCGGCAGCTCCTCGCCAGAGGCTGCGTTGATCCAGTTGCTTAAAGGCACAGGCTTCGAGGCCAGGCGCGATCCTTCTGGTGCCCAGGCGATCGTCCGAGCTGCGCCTAAACTGCGCCGCATCGCATTTCAGTCGGAGCCGCCGGTTCGGAGCGAGCCGGTGGTAGCGGCCGCGCCCGCCGATCCGATCGGCGGCGACATCATCGTGACCGCGCGCAAGCGGGAGGAGACGCTGATCGACGTGCCCGTCGCGATCACTGCTGTGACCGGGGCCGAACTGGAAAAACGCGGGATCAATTCGATGGATGGTATCGCCCGCCTCGTGCCCCAGCTGATCGTCGGCGACGGCGCCACCGCCCAGGGTGGCAGCATCGTGATCCGGGGTATCAGCGGTTCGGACGGCAATCCCTTTGCCGACCAGGCCGTTTCGTTCAACATTGATGGCGTGCAGGTGGCGCGTGCCTCGGTGCGTCGCATGGGGCAGATGGACATGCAGCAGGTCGAGGTGCTCAAAGGGCCTCAGGCGCTGTTCTACGGCAAGAACAGTCCTGGCGGCGTCATCTCCATCCGGACGGGCGATCCGACGAAGGAGCTTCAGGGCAAGGCCGCGGTCGGCTATGAGTTCAACGCGCATGAGTGGCGCGGCGAAGGCTATATCGCCGGCCCGATCACCGACACTCTTGGCTTTCGCATCGCGGCCTATGGATCGAAGATGCGCGGCTGGGTTGAGAACACCACGCCGCGCAACCTGATCACCGCGCCCAAGCATCGCTACGCGCCCAGGGCCGAAGAATTCGCGGTACGGGGCACATTGAAGTTCGAGCCCGCGGATAATTTCGACGCCCGCCTGAAGGTCACCTATGGCAAGCTCAAGGATGACGGATATACCTCGAACCTTCAGATCGTATCCTGTCCGAGCGGCGCGCCGCAGTCCGGCCAGATCGATGATTGCCGCGCCGACGACAAGGTTTCCGTGGGGGCGCGTACCCCGAATTTCGCCCTGCGCTATCCGGCTTTCGGCGAGAATGATGGCCAGTTGCGGGGCGCTCAGAAGCAGCTGCTGATCGGCTATGAAATGAACTATCGCCCGAGCGACGAGCTGACGCTGACCTCGGTGACCGGCCTCTATCATATGAAGGCCGATTCCTTCGTCAACGTGACCGCGACCTATATTCCTTCGCGCATGCTGGCATCCAATCAAAGGCTGAGCTTTACGGAACTGTCGGAGGAACTGCGCCTCACCAGCAATTTCGACGGGCCGGTCAACTTCATGATCGGCGGGCATTTCCAGAAGAGCAAGGCCACGCAGGGTTTGGCCGCCTTTCTCAACGGGACCGATTTCACGACAGTCGCGCCGCTGATCCCAGCAGTCGTCGCCAATTCCCATCATGAGCAGAAGGGCACCGCCTATTCGGCTTTCATGCAGATGCAATGGGACATCACCGATCAGATTCAGTTCTCCGGCGGTGGCCGTTATTCATATGAGAAGAAAAGGCTGCCGATAGCGGAGAGCGGAAATACCGTCGATCCTGTGACCGGTCTCCTTCTGCCACGGGTGCCCATTCTCGCCCAGGGTTCCAAGAATAGCTGGAACGACTTCTCGCCCGAATTCACGCTGTCCTACCATCCCGACCGGAACCTGAACATCTATGGGTCCTACAAGCATGGGTTCATTTCCGGTGGCTATAATGGCGGCGCCGCCAACTTCGCCCTGCCGCTCGATTATGATCAGCAGACCGTCAAGGGCTTCGAGGCAGGAGCCAAGGCGTCGCTGCTGGGCGGTGATCTTCGCACGAGCCTGGCCCTCTACAGCTATGAAGTGAAAGGCCTTCAGGTCACCATCAGCACCGGCGCTTTCCAAGAGCTCAAGAATGTCGGCAAAGTGCGGAGCAAGGGGGGCGAATTCGACTTCTCCTATCGAACCCCGCTGGAGGGGTTGAGCCTTCACGGCGCCGTAGCCTATAACAAGGCGCGCTACGTCGACTATTTCGCAAACTGCTACCGGGGTCAGAGCAAGGCTCTGGGCTGCGCGTTCGTGCCGGCGCCCGGCCAGCCTGGGGCGGGGGTGCCCGCTGCTCCGGGTGTCAATGGATCTCTGCAAAACCTAGCCGGCGGACAAGTTGTTCGTACGCCCGAATGGACCGGCAATGTGGGCTTCGATTATGAAACGCCGATCGGGTCCGGCATGAAAATCGGTCTGTCGACCAATATGACGTTCAGCGCGAGCTATCTTTCCGACCCGGCCTCCATCCCGGAGGGACGGGTGCCTAGTTACCAGCTGTTTGACGCCACGCTGCGCCTCTCGGAACAGGATGACCGTTGGGACGTCGCGCTGATTGGCCGCAACCTTACCGATAAATATTATTTCGTCAGGGCAAGCAATGTGCCCAACACTGGCACGGCACCGGGCAACGAAACTGGCCCTGCTATTCTCGGTGATCTCCAGTCCTATGTCAGCCGCGGTCGGGAAATCATGCTGCGCGTGTCGACCAAGTTCTGATGATGAGGAGTCGCTTGGTGCGGAATACCTCCAAATGGTCGATGATCCTGGCCTGCACGATTTGTGCGGGCCAGGGTGTGGCGCAATCCCCGTCGAAAGCGGGGGCCACATCCTATCCCACTCTCACCTATCCCACGACCAGCCGCGCGCCAGCCATACCGCCAAGCGAGGTCGGCCTCCAGACGATCGTCGCGCAGCCCTGGTACAGCATGACGACCAGCATGAAGGCGTTCGACGGGATGGACCAGAATCTCTTCATAGAGGGGCCTCTTTTCGACGCGCAGGGCAACCTGCTGTTCGTCGAAGTGCAAGGCGGCCGGGTTATGCGGCTTTCGCCCACGCAGGATCTGACGATGATTCTGCCGAAAAATGATGCCCACTCTTCTGGTCTGGCCTTTCTCAAGGACGGTCGTGTCCTTGTGGCAGGTGGCGGAGGCAGTATATTCTCAATCCGGCCGGATGGTACGGACAAGCTGGTCATCATTGATCCCAGGGCGGGTCATAAGCCTAACGACCTTGCCATGGACAAGGAGGGCGGTTTCTACTTCACCGATTTCAAAGGCAACAATGCCGACCGCACCGGCGGCGTTTACCACGTTGGTGCGGACATGAAGACGGTCACCCCTATCATCACGCATCTGTCGATGCCCAACGGGATCGCGCTCAGCCCCGACGGAAAGACTTTGTGGATCGGCGAGGTGGGAACGGGTTTCCTCCATCGCATCAACCTTGTGACGCCGACGCAGATTTCGCCCGTCGTCGGCACGACGATGCGCTACCATTTCACCGGGGCAACCGTGGATTCGCTGCGAACCGACAGCGACGGCAACGTCTATGCTGCGCTGGCTGGCGAGGGCAGGGTGATGGTCTTCAATCCCAAAGGCGTTCCGATCGGCCAGATACTGATCCCCGACCGGGATCGCGGAGAGCTGCTCTTCACTACCAGCATGGCGATCAAGCCAGGCACCCGCGAACTCTATATCCTGTCGAGCGACTATCCCGGGCGTAGGGCCAAGATCCATCGCGCCGGCGCCTTCGCCGAGGCCGCGATCCCACCCGATCCCTGAGATGCCACATGCCGTGGCGCTTTCGATGGTACGCTTCTGCTATGAAAACAGTGGTTATACCATTCTGCGAAAAGTCACTCCGCGCCTGTGACATGGAGCGATGGACGGGAGAGTTGCATGAACAAGGTTCAAGCGGTCATAGGCGCAATACTTGTCGGTATTCTGGGACTGGCCTTGCCCGGCATTGCCGCGAAGTCGGCCGTGGACTCATGTCCGTCCTCGGGCGATCTTAAGTTCCTGTGTGGGATTCAAAACCCCGAAGATCTGGCAGCTCTGCCAGGTGGACGCTGGATCATCGCGAGTGGGATGCGTCTTGGAAGCGGGCTTCACCTCGTCGACGGAACGGCTAAACGATGGGAGCGGTGGATCGCGCCGGCCGGTGCCAAGGCCCGGGCACCTTTTGAACAATGCAAGGTTCAGCCAGCGCCCGACGATCTGGCAATTCACGGCATCAACCTTCGCGAGCGCGGACGCGGACGTGCGACCCTCTACGCGGTCAACCATGGCGGAACCAATCCAGGCGTCGGGGAAAGGATAGAAGTCTTCGACATCGACGCGACGCACCGCAAGCCGACCCTGACCTGGGCGGGGTGCCTCCCCTGGCCTGACAAGCTGGCCGCCAACGCCGTTGCCGCAGCGTCCGACGGGACCGTTTACGTGACGGTGATGAACCATCCTGGCACCACCATAAAAGATTGGTGGACAGGAGTGCCGAAGCTGACCGGAGCCGTCTACAGATGGACCCCCGGCAGCCCCGCATTCGAACGTATGGCGGGGACCGACCTCGTCGGCAATAACGGCATCGAAGTGTCGGCCGACGGGAACAGGATATATGTCAACAGCAAGAGCGCGATCACCATCGGAGATGGCGCCATCACGTCCTTTACCACCACGAACCCCGCCAAGAAGCTGAGAAGCGTCGAGATCAAGGGCGGTCTCCCTGACAATATTCACTGGGTGAACGGGCGCCTTATCGCCGCGGGAGCGAGAACCGATGCTTGCCCCGCGGCGGCAGATGGCTTCCCTTGCACGAAAGGCTATCACGTCGAGGCAGTGGATCCCGAGACGCTGGCTGTGACGTTCTTGGCCAAGGCTCCCGCCGATCCACAATATTCTGGCGTTTCCTTTGCGCTTCCTGTCGGGAAGACCCTCTGGGTGGGCTCGTTTAGCGCAAGCAAGCTTGGCTATCGGCCGATGCCATGATGCGGATTGTGCAAGGCGGCTCGGCGTCGAAACTCGGTAGTGGGTGCAACGCGGGCCATGGTGCTACCATGTTGCAGCTTTTCTCCGGGACCCCACAAGCAAAATCAGAGCAGGGAGCGGTTTGAAAATCCCGGGCGACAAAGGCGCTGTCGAGCGCCTGCGGTCAGCGCTCACGAGCTTTACCGACCTCGATATCGTCACGCCATGACGTAGATGGACGCCTCCCCGGCGATATCCAGCCCTCTGTCAGCGCGGTCGTGAAGTCATGCTGCGCCTGGGAGCAAGTTCCGATGGTAAGGACAATCATCCTGTTGGATGCTTCCAATTGGCTGAATCGTCTCGGCCGGCCGATTTTCGCTGGCCAGGCAGCGGCAGAAGCCCCACCGCCTCGCGGCGGCTCGGTGCCCATATCCATGCGGCCTTAATCCAGCATAGATATCGCCACTAGGTAGGGGCCTTTTTTCTCGGCAAGCAATGGAGCATGATCGGCGCTGCCGGTAGTCGCGATTTTTTGAGTTGGGCGGAGAGACACTATGACAGATCCTAAATCCACTCTGGTGCCAGAGTTCAAGTCGAACGACCCCTATGCCTGGATACCCGGCGATCCCGCCTACAAGCTGCCGCAGGAGTGGCTCGAAAGTCCGGTGCCAGAGAAGCATTCGATGAGGATCCTCGCCTCCTATGAGGAGGCCGGTTTCTCTCGGGGTGGCGCCTATATGGGGCCGGCCTTTCTCGACCCTTCCTACGGATTACTGACGCTGGCCGAGCGCGAATTCATCGGCGTTGTCGTATCTTCCGTGAATTCATGCGTCACCTGCCTGGTCATTCACGGGCACTTGCTGGGAAGCTATATCGGCGATCATGGGCGAGCCAGACGAATCGCCATCAACTATCGATCTGTCGAATTGTCCGCACAGGAGCGCGCGATCGCCGACTATTGCGTCAAGCTCACGGAACAACCCGGCAGAATGGAACAAGCCGATCTGCAGAAGCTCCGCGATGTCGGAATCAGCGATGAGAAGATATATTACATCGTCGAAATGGCAGCGATGTTCAACCTGACCAACCGACTGACGTCGGGATACGGCCAGCGTCCGGACGATGACTTCATGCGGTCCATCGCTCCTTCTGATTAATAGAAGATAAAACGGCGGGAGTCTGATGGCAAAACGCAACGGGAGCCTGGCCGAGCTTGCGTGCCGGCACATACTGAACCGTGGCGACCTTCGGCCGGCTCCGCTACGCGAGTAACCACTTTGCCATTCAGAACCACGATCGCGGTGCATCGATAGCACAGCAAGCCGTCCGAAGCTCCCGTAACGTCCGACGATGCGATCCAGCAACGGCCCCCTTAAGAATTTTTAATTTCAGTTTTGCCTGAGGTACCGTCATATTTTTGGCTCTTACGTATAAATCAGAACGCGAGAGGGGGGGCATGCGCGAGCGGGAATCTTCGGATGTTCCTTTGCCAGGAGCCGAGGGTGATGCGCGGCGCAGCGCGGGCTTGCTGAGCACGCATATAGCTGCGCTGAGAGTCTATTTCAGGCGGCGGGTTAAGGGTGAGGCTGTAGATGATCTGGTACAGGACGTCCTGGTAAGCATTCAATCGCGGAAATCGAATGCCCCAATAGAAAACGCAGAAGCCTATCTGTTTACGGTAGCGCGAAACACATTGGCACGGCATCGGCGTACCAATAATTTGGAAGATAGCTCCGTTGACGAGTTCATGCACCATCTGCGGGACCCTCTGCCATTGCCGGACCGCTGCGTGCTTGGTCGGCAAGAACTTGATATTGCGATGCGGGCGATCGAGAATATGCCAGCCCGGACGCGTGACGTCTTCCTTATGCATCGGTTCGACGAAATGACCTATGCGGCCATAGCTGCCCGGATCGGAATATCCGTGAGCGCTGTCGAAAAACACATCATGCTTGCGCTGAGCATATTGGTCGTATCCACGGGGCGATGCCGGTGACTGCTGAAAGCGGCGATTTGGATAGCCGGGTTGATCCGGTAGCGCGCGAAGCCGCGATGCGTTTCGCGCGAATGCGGTCCGGAGCACTATCGGAGAGCGAAGTCGAAGATCTTGAAGCCTGGCTGCGTGACCAAGGCAATGCCGATGCGTTTGCTGATGTTGATCGCGTTTGGCGAGGAGTAGAACCGCTGCGGACGGCGCCGAAGCTCTTGGCACTCCGCGAGCATGCCCGACGCGGTTGGGCCACGCGCTCGTTCCGATCGTTGGGGGCGATCGCCGCGGCAGTGATGGCTGTTTTTGTATCGATCGGATTGACGTTTGTCGCACTTAGGCTTGAGCCGGAAATGCCTCGACAGGCACAGGAGTCGGCAAGATTTGTGACATCCACCGGCGAGCGAAAGCCGATCGCGCTTGCTGATGGTTCGACCATAATGTTGGATGCGGAATCCTCGATCCATGTGGAGATCGACAGTAGCCGCCGTTTTGTGCGGCTCGAGCGAGGCCGAGCCTATTTTGATGTAGCACACGACACGCGCCGCCCATTCGTCGTAGGCTTGGATGGGCGATCCTTGACCGCCTTGGGGACCGCTTTTTCGATAGACCTGGCGTCCAATCGTCTGGATGTCGTTCTGGTGAGAGGGCGGGTAAAGGTACATGGCCGTCCAGACGACGGAAATCTTTCGATTCAGATGGACGCGGGCACCCGACTTCTTGTTGCCGGCGGCGGCCGATGGATTTCAGAGAAAGCGGATAATCTCGCGGCGACATCCTGGATGCATGGGCGTCTCGTGTTCGAGAATGCGCAACTCTCCGACCTGTGCGCCGAATTCAATCGCTATACCGCCCAGAAATTCGTGATCGAAAATAACGACACGGCAGCACGACGCATAAGCGCGGTTATAAATGCCGGCGACGTTGAAACGCTTGTAAGTGCAATCGACGCGATGGGTATCGCTAAAGTATCGCGTAAAAGCGACGGCACAATCGTCCTCCGTTAAAAAATACTCGGAATCCGCTGAGGGGTTTCTGCCTGCTCCACTCATGTAAATGAGGCTCGAAACGAGCATGTAAGGAGGGGGCGATGAAAAAGGCAATTTTGTGCGCGAGCTGCTGCGTTCTGGGGCTCATTTCCTCGGGAGCGCTAGGCGCCCCGACGGCTTTTAACGTCCCACCACAGGACCTCTCAACCGCGCTCAAGGAATTTGCTTTGCAAAGCGGTAGCCAGGTTATCTTTCTGCCGAAATCACTAGCAGGAAAGCGAACCCGCGGAGTGGTTGGAACATTTGAAAATGACGAGGCATTGAGCCGATTGCTCAGCGACGGAAATGTCAGATCTCAGCGGACAAACGGTGCATATATTATTGGCATGCGCACCGCCGCGGTCCGACAAAGCGCTCCGTCGGCTGCAGTCGATGACGAAAATACCGTCGACACTGCGGCGCGCGATCCAGCCGCTTCGGATGCAACGCAGGAGATAATCGTCACGGCGCAGCGGAGGGCCCAACGTCTGCAAGACGTGCCGATCTCCATGATCAGCCAGAGCGGCGCGGATATTGCGCGGGCTAACGTCACCAATATCCAGGATCTGCAGAAGGTAATTCCGGGCTTGAACATCTTGACCACCGGCACCACCATGCAGCCCGTCCTCCGCGGCGTCCAGACGACGATCGGTGCAGCTGGCAACGACAGTCCAGTAGCGATCTATCTCGACGGACTTTACCGACCGAATCAGGTCGTAAACAACTTCGAGCTTCCCGATATTGAGCAGATTCAAGTGTTGAAGGGACCTCAGGGTACGCTGTTTGGGCGCAACTCAACCGGCGGAGCGATCCTTATAACGACCCGGAAACCTTCGCTTGATCGCTTCACCGGCACCCTTTCGCAAAGTGTGGGAATATACACCAGCGGCGGCAAGGGAACGGAGACCATATCCAAAGGCTTCGTAACCGGCCCTATCGTGCGGGACAAGATTGCCGCGAGCCTGTCTGCTGTTTTCGTCACCAACAGTGGCTACTTCAGGGATATCATCAGCCAGGGAGCCTATGGCAGGATTCGAGCGCATCAGATCACCGGCAAAATCCTGATCGAGCCCACCGACTCTCTCGAGATCACGCTAAAGGCCTACCACGTTCATCGCAACGACCGAGCTGCCATGCCCTTTAGTCCGCTAAACAACAATACCCTGGCCAGGCGCCTGTTTCCTAGCACGCCGCTGCCGCAGACGCCTTGGGAGATCGCATTTACGCAGCCGCTCGGGCCCGCGATCATTAAGGACCACGGTGGCTCCGCACAGATCTCCTGGAATCTGGATTGGGCAACTCTCAGCTCTTTGACCGGATATTCCAAGTCCTACGAATTTACGCCTGGGGATATCGACGCTACGGCCGCGCCTGTCGGCGTCACCGTCTCGTCGCAGTGGGATAAGCCTTTTCAGCAGGAGATCCTGCTCACCTCAAAGCCGGGTCGGTTCAACTGGATCGTGGGGGCCTTTTACTTTCACAACATATCCGGCTCGGCGACCATCAATGGCGCTTTCGGCGCTGTCCACACGAGTGCTATTGCGGGTTTTGCCGATGGCACCTTTGACGTGAGCGAACATTTGAGCATCGTTGGTGGAATCCGCTACAGCTCGGAGCGAAAAGCCCAGCATGCGGCATTCTACCCGAACCTTCGTGCGGGATTCGGTGCCGGTTCTCCGTTGCCGGACAACATTCCGTTGCTCGGGGATCCCGTTCGCTGGCATGCATTCACGCCGCGCGCCTCGATCGTCTATAAGTTTTCCCGTGATGCGAACATCTATGCTACGTATAGCAAGGGATTCAAGAGCGGCGGTTACAGTATCTCGGCTCTAAGCAAATTCGCCGTCGACCCGGAACAGTTGAACTCCTACGAAATAGGATTCAAGGCGGCGACACGTCGATACACTTTCAATCTTGCTGTCTTCCATTATGATTGGCAAAACCTGCAGGTGTCGGTCATTGGTACCCGCAACGGATCAACCTTCACCGGCATCGCCAACGCCGCCAGCGCCAAGCTGACAGGCATCGATGCCGACGGAACGATTGACGTCGGGGGCGGCTTCAGTATTCGGATGGGAGCAAGCTTCCTACCTGAGGCTAAATATGCGCGCTATCTGGGCGCAGTGGTCTATCCCATCAATCCGGACCGCCTGGGTGGAAACATTGCCAGTTCGATGGACGCCAGTGGATTCCGCCTAATCCGCGCGCCTAAGTTGACCGGTAGCGCCGGACTGGATTTCAGGACCGAGATTGGCGGCGGCGATTTCGAAGCATCGGCGAACGTCACGCACTCGTCGGCGTTCAACCATGAGGTGCTCGGTCGGGTCCGGCAGTCGGCCTATACGCTTGTGGACGGCCAACTGTCGTGGAGCCCGTCGGGGAGTGGTTTCCAGTTTACGATCTGGGGCAAGAACCTGACCAACAAGGCCTATACGACGGGGGCAGTGCCAACCCCTGTGGCGGACGCAGTGCATTACGCGCCGCCACGGGAACTGGGCGGCAGCGTGAGCTTTAAGTTCTGAGCTCCCGGACATACATGTTTCGGACGTGCAACACCAAGGCCGCCAAGCGTTTTCTTGCCAAGGCGCTCTTCCAATGTGGTGGTGGCATCATGGGAGAAGTGCGTCTGATCGAGAGAGACTTCGGTATCGATACCGCCTGAAGTGCAAAAGGAAGAAGACGTGAAGATCAATCAGTCTGCGCCCAATCGCAGCGATCCGGCCGCGACATCCGCCTCCATCTATGATGATGTTTGGGACATGGAGGTTGATGTCGTCATAGTAGGCAGTGGAGCGGCAGGGCTCATCGCGGCGGTGGAGTCCGCTGAGGTGGGGGCCATGACGCTGATCGTCGAGAGCCAGAACGAAGTCGGAGGAAGCTCGAGACTTTCTGGAGGATATGTCACTCTTTGTGAGACGGATCTTGTACCGGGCGGCCGCTCCGAACTGCTCGACGATCTCGATGAGGCTCATCATCACGACAGCCATTTCGAACTGTCCCGTCTCTATGTCGAGGAGGCTGCGAATACCTACGCCCGCTTGAAGGAGTTGGGAGTCGAGTTCATTGCAAGCCTGCAGTTCGCCCATATGCAAAGAGCCTGGGCACATGAACCCGGCGGAATTGGCGGTGGGGCGGAAATCATAAGCAGGCTCGAACGAGCCGCAAGGCGTCGCGAGGTCGACATCCTCCTTGAAAACCCAGCTCGCATGTTGGTCAGAAACGCGGCCGGCCGTGTCACCGGTCTTGTCGTAGAGGGGCCAGAGGGTATGCGACGCATAAAGGCGGAGCGGGCAGTCATACTGGCAAGCGGAGGATTTACTCGCAATGTCGAGCTGATCCAGAAATATGGGCGTGAGGGATCCCAATATTTTCTTCCCCTTACCGGAAACGGTTCGCTTGGTGACGGTCTTCGTATGGCGATGGAAATCGGAGCGGCGACGTCTTATCTCGAATTCGGTATAGCGCCCACAGTTCCTGTCGATCCGGTAATGAATACGCCTTCCCTCGTAAACTATAAGGGCGCCATTCTTGTCAACAAGGAGGGCAGGCGATTCTGTTGTGAATCTGATGTCTACGTCAATCTGTCCTGGGCGGGCGTGTGCCAACCCGACAGGCTGATGATCCAGGTATATGACAGCAAGATAAGGGAAGCCTATCTGAACTCGCCCGTTTCAGCAACGCTCGGGCCATCGCACGAGGTTTCTGCAGATACGCTTGCGGGGGTAGGGAATCTGCTGGAGGCTAAGTATGGCGTTGATGGTGCCATGATGGAGCGCACCGTTGAACAATATAACTCGGCGGTAGAGAGTGGCGCCGCTCTGGAGTTCGGAAGAGAATTTCTGGTCGGC
The DNA here is from genome assembly GCF_037861105.1 of Rhizorhabdus argentea. Lineage (NCBI taxonomy): Bacteria > Pseudomonadati > Pseudomonadota > Alphaproteobacteria > Sphingomonadales > Rhizorhabdaceae > Rhizorhabdus > Rhizorhabdus argentea. The sequence goes on along the minus strand of NZ_JBANFK010000005.1, from coordinate 5,941 downwards.
ACGTTGGGAGCGCTGGAGAAGATAGAAGCCGCGCCGTTCTTCGCATCGGTTCTGGTGCCAGGAACCACCCATTTCAATGGGGGGTTGCGGATCAGCCGCAACATGCAGGTGCTCAACTGCGACGGTGATCCCATTATCGGGCTCTATGCCGCCGGTGAAGTTACCGGTGGCTTTCACGGTGCTGGGTATATGTCAGGCTCGTTCATGGGAAGCGCGCTGATATTCGGCAGGATTGCCGGCAAGAACGCGGCAGACGAACGGCGCGCCTGGAAGGGTCTTGAACGGGGTAGCTTCAGCGGTGGACCGAGATGAGGGACTGTCAGAGGTTTCGTGTGCGGCCGGGCGGCTAAACATTACGCGGTCATCGCCCTGGTGAAGCGCTCACCGAAGATGGCGGCGAACTGAGCCTCGGCCATGGACCACTCCCGCGACGGTATTTGCTACTCTTTCTCCGACAGTTCAAGATCGGATAGAGCAGCTTGGCGGCGGCATCGTCGCTGAAGAAGTGTTGCCTGGCACAAATCTCAGCGGCTGGCCACGCGCTCCATCGAATCCGCAATGGCGAGCAGTCGTTGCTTGCCGAAATCCATAACTCTACGCGCTAGTTTCGGCGTAAGCGGATGCCGCGCCGGGTGCCGTGTACACGTGGCTTCGTTCAAAGCTGTTCTGTCGTACAAGAGGCTATTGCGTGGAACGGTTGCCAACCGACAACCGCCGCCCACGTCCAAAACCATTGAAATATTAGAACCCATATTGCAGACGCAAACCATATGTCCGCGGCCTGGCGGCGTTATAATAGACGCCATAGGGCTGAGCGGTTTGCACGTAGGCCGGATAGGCCTTGTTGAACACATTGTTGGCATAGAAGCCAACCCGCAGATTCTCGCCGGGAGGGCTGACATAGCCCGACGCATTCACCAGAAAGAGCTGGTTGTCGTGGTCGGCGCGCAGCTGACCGCCAGCCCCCGGCAGGAAGTCGATCGCCGAACGATAGGTAGCGAGACCCGCTAGCTGCGCCGTCCATGACCCGACGGCGAAATTGTAGCTTGCACTGATCGAACCCGACCATTCCGCAGCGAATGGCGGCACCGTGCCCGAGAGATCGATGGGACATGGGAACAGGGTCGCGCCGGGTGCAGTCGGAGTGTTCAGCGCCCGATTTATAGCAGACCAGCGCGGCGTTGGGGAACGGCTTGTAGCGTGCATGCTGCCACGAACCGCTGAGGCCGAGATTCAGCCCGTTCATGGGGGTGATCTGAGCCTCTGCCTCGACACCGTAATTCTCCATCACGCCGGCATTGCCGGTCAGCGTGCCGCCCGAGTTCAAATCGAGCGTCTGAACCTGCTGGTTCTTGTTCTTGGCATAAAATACCGCGGCGTTCAGGTGAGCCCGGTTGTTGAGGAACGACTGTTTGAGACCGGTCTCGCGCCGCCGCCCGATCGGTTAAGGTTTATCGCTGCCGTCGCGTGCGTAGCCCGGTGGAATCGCAGTTCAAGCTACGGCAAGCCCCGCCGCGTGACCTTCGCGGATGGCGGCGTGAAGGTTCCGAGCCGACTTTGCGTCGCCGACGAGATGAAGGTTCTGCGTCCGCCCGCGTAACTCGCGCCACAGCGCGTTGGCGGACTGTCGAAAATCGACCCTGACCACCACATCGGCGGGAACAACGTCGATCTGTTCGCCCTGCAGGACCCGAATAGTGGCCCGTCCCGGTTCGACGGCGACGAGAAGCGCCTGCGTCAGGATGCTGAATTTACCTAGCTTGTATAGCCGCTTGAGCGCGCCTGCATCGCGCATCGTTACTTCGATGAGGGGCGCGAAGCTGCCATGGCGGGTGACGTAAGTAACATCCATCCCACGGTTCAAAAGCTCCTCGCAACAGCCAATGGCCTCATAGTGACCGACATCGTCAACGACTACCGCGCTCCTGCCGAGATCTTTTCGCCCGCTATCAAGCAGATCGATCGCATCCATAATGTTCGCGCCGGGCGCGACCCGCACCTCGGCCGTCGGATTCGCGACCTGCCTTATTGGTCCCTCCAGTTTGTTTGTGCCGGTCGCGACAATAACGACGTCGGGTGCCTCGTTCAGCACCTCCTCGGCATCCAGATAGGTGGACAGGCGGACGTCCACGCCGAGCTTATAGACCTCCGCCTCCAGCCAGTTGGTAATGTCGCCGATCGCCTGAAGCTTTGGCACGCGGCGGGCATGATTGATCAGGCCGCCGAGCGACGGGGTTGCCTCGAACAGGATCACCTCATGGGCGCGCAACGCCGCGACCCTGGCCGCCTCCATCCCGGCGGGTCCGCCACCCACGATCACGACCCGCCGCCGCGGTGCCGACCGCTCCAGGAACTGTTCAGACAAGGCGGCTTCGCGTCCGGCTTCTGCGTTTACGACACAACCGATCCGTCCCTCCGCCAGCGTCCCGCCGATGCAGCCTTGATTGCATGCGATGCAGGGGCGGACTTCGGCTGCCCGGCCCTCTCGTGATTTCCTGACGAGTTCAGGATCCGCTATCGTCGCGCGCACCATGCCAACGAGGTCTGCGTCGCCCGCGCGGATCGCCTGCTCGGCGTCGTCCAGAGTGCCGAACCGGCCCGTGACCAGGCGCGGCACCTTTAGGCCTTGGCCGATCCGTCGCGCGGTGGGGAGCTGATATCCGGCGGGACGGTCCATCCCCGCGCTGACTTCGATCTTGTCGTAATAGTCGCTGTGCGAGATGTTTATATAGTCGATCAGGCCTTCATCCTCAACGAGCTTACAGACCGCGTTGGCTTCCTCGATCGAGAACACCGCCGGATCGCCGCTTTCGCTGATCCTCATACCCAAGGGGAAGCCTGCGCTTGTCCGAGCACGCATCTCCCGCAGACACTCCAGCAGGAAGCGCTGTCGGTTCTCAATCGACCCGCCGTAGCGGTCGTCACGCCGGTTCAGCACCGGCGAAAGGAACTGCGACACAAGGTAGCCGTGGCCCGCGTGAAGCTCAACGCCGTCGAGGCCGCCAGCCTCGACGCGCTGGGCCGCGGCGCCGAACGCCGCCACCAGTTCTTCGATCTGATCGATCGTCATCTCGATCGGCGGGCATGTCGAGTAGCGGGCCGGCACCGCGGATGGGGCCCAGGGCGGGCTCCCGTCAGCGGGCGTAAAGATGTGCCCTGGATGCGAGAATTGCTGAAACAGCTTCATCCCAGTGGGCGCGATCGCGTTCGCTAGCTTGCGATAGTGCGGGATGACTGAGTCGTCCCAATTGATCAGGGACATATACCACGACGGGTGGGCCGAGCAGGCTTCGAGGATGGAGAGACCGACGCCACCACGCGCACGCTCCAGATGATAGGCGATAAGATCGTCCGTGACAGGCTCGCGCGTGGCCAGCATCGTCACATGCGCGGGACGGACAATGCGGTTTGGCACTTCGACCGAACCGATCTTGAGCGGCGAGAAAACCCGATCATACATCCAATTCTCCTTTTGGTTATCGTTGGCCGTTTCGTTTTGAGGGGTTCCGGCGAGCGGCGACGATGTATTTTTGAAGCCGCTGCACGGCCTTTGATCGAGTGATCCCGATGGTCACCCGCATCGTGGCAAGCGATCGGAAGGATGCGAATAACGGCCCGCCAATCCACAGTCGGCCGAGATGCCTTGTGCTTTCCGTTCCAATTGTGGCAATCTCTGGCATGGCCTTTTCCAATCCTATCAGCATTTTGACTCGGAGGCCTATTGTGTCCGCAATCGGAAATGCTATGAGGAGGAACCGTCCGCTTAACGGATACGGAGGAATCCTCCGATTCGCAAGTGGGAACCGCTTTGGTCGATAGAAATTTAGCCCCCCGCAAGCCACGCGCTGATGCAGAGCGTAATCGTCTCCGCCTGATGACAGTGGCCAAGGAGGCATTTGCCGAAAAAGGCATCTCGGCAAGCCTCGAGGATATCGCGCGTGCGGCGGGCGTGGGAATCGGCACACTCTATCGCCACTTCGCAACGCGCGAAGCGCTGGTTGGTCAGCTTTATGAAAATGAAGGCGAACAGCTTGCAGAAGCGGCGGAGCGGCTTGCGCAGGCAGAGCTTCCCATTGAAGCTCTGCGTCAATGGTTGCTGCTGTTCGTCGATTATGTGTCGACCAAGCGGATCATTGTCGACGTTCTCAGCATGCCGGGCAGTGGCGCGGACAGAATTTGCGCGGTCGCGCGCGACAAGCTGATCGATGGGTGTGGCAAGCTTCTAGAAAATGTCAAACGCACCGGACGGATTCGGCGCGACGTGGAACCGATTGATTTACTGGTGGCAATCGGCGGCGGCGCGAACCTCGGTTACGTATCCGACTGGGAAGAGGGCGCCGCACGCCTGACCGACATATTGATAGCGGGCCTGACTTGTGAACAGTAATAGTTCTGCAGTAGGCTCTTGTTGCCAAATTCTCGGGTCGAGTGGCTGAACGGAACAGAAAATAGTCGAAAAGGGCAGATGGTTCAAAATGCCCAATCCTCGCCTGTTCTTGATGTACGCGTCTTCAGCATAGCCATCGCGACCTACCGCTCCACCGTCCGCTGATGCTCCGGCCGGGCCGTCAACGGACTGCCAGACCAGTCCTGGTAGATAGGATCTTCGGGATAGCGGGCGCCCCAGTTGGACATCTCTGGCACGCCAACGCTCAGCATCCAGTCGGTCTGCAGCTTCCTCACGTCACCCCAGTCCCAGATGCAGGTGCGCCGCAAGATCTTCCAGACCCCATTGCGTTTTTCGCACAGATCGCGGTACCGGCCGCCAAAGATGCAGCTGACATCCGGCTCCTTATACGCGACGACGCAAAGAAACATGCTCTCGCGCTTGGCTCGGTGGCCTTGTATTTCGGATAGCACGTTGCTGATGTGATGGCTGCACGAGTATAGCCGGTCGCGATATGCTTCAACTGCATCCGCCCATTTCGAGCCATCGCCCATATAGCCACCGTGATCGTCGTACGAGTCGGGCCAGTAGGTGTTCCGGATTCCCTCAATATCCATCCTATCTGCAGCGCGACCATACATCATAATATTATCATACAGCAGTTTATCGTCATATAATTCTTCCATTTGTGGCTCGGTCAGCGGCATATCCTTCTCCTTCTTTCTTCAACATTGACCATATCGCACTACGATCAATACGGCTTGTCGCTTCGCCGCACCGATCTTGAGCGGTGAGAAGACCCGACATACATCCAATTCTCCTGCTGGTTATCGTTGGTCATCTGGTTTTGCGCGGCTCCGGCGAGCGCCGACTATGTTTTTAAAGCCTTGGGGCCTTTGATCGCGTAGCGGATCCGATAGTCACCCGCATGGTGGCAGGCGGCGGAAAGGATGCGATAACAGCCGTCATCCACAGCCGACCCAGATGCATTGTGCAGTCCGCTTTATAATTGTGGAAATCTGCTTTTTCCGATCCTATTAGCATTTTCAGTTGGAGTCCTATTGTCCCTGCAAACGGAAGTTGTGGGGAGGCACCGTCCGCTTAACAAATACGGAGGAGTCCTCCGATTCGCAAGCGGGAACCGCTTTGGTCGAAATTTAGAGCCGTTCGATTATCCCACCGGGAGTTCAACCGGCAGCGGTGCCAACGTCCGCTTCCCATCTGTGGACGTCCCAAAAGGGGCAAGCGGTCAACAGCGCCCAAACGATCCGTACGAAGGTTTCCCATGTGCACGTCGACGGGCACGCGAGCGCCCCGTCCGTAATAATTGTCACTAAGGCTGACTCGTCTTCCGGTTCACGTCATATTTCTTATCGAACACGCGGTTCGTATAGAAGTCGATGCGAAGCTTCTCTCCAGGCGGGCTGACATCAGCTCCTGCTTAGCTGCTTCAGCGTAACAGGTTGGTAAGCTGTTGCAGGCTGTTCCAATCCGCATTGACGTCGCGCTCACCGCCGACAGGCTCGCCCTCCGCCGCGCGGATCGGATTGATGA